>NZ_JAMZBD010000280.1:0-4223 GCF_024158685.1 Halomonas sp. 707D4
CGCCGCCGATGCCCAGGGCGTGGTGATGGCGTTCAACGCGCAAAACGGCAACCGCCAGTGGCGCATCGACCTCGACACGCCGCTCTCCAGCGCCCTGAACGCCATCGCCGGCAAGCTCTATCTCGGCACGCGCAACGGCGAAGTGATCGCCATCGACCAGCGTGACGGCAGCATCGACTGGCGTGCACGGGTCTCCAGCGAAGTGCTGGCCGCCCCGCAGGCGAACCAGCAGCTTCTGATCGTGCAGAGCATCGACGGTCAGGTGACGGCGCTCGATCGCGCCAGCGGCGCCGAGCGCTGGGTCTACACCAGTTCCCAGCCGGCCTTGACCCTGCGCGGCAGCGGCACGCCCATGGTGATCGACCCGGTCACCTTCGTTGGCCTGGCCAACGGCCGCCTCGCCACCCTCGACAACCGCAGCGGCCAGCCGCTGTGGGAGCAGCAGATCGCCACCCCGCGCGGTCGCAGCGAAGTCGAGCGCCTCGTCGACCTCGCCGGCCAGCCGGTGCTGAGCCCGGACGGCCGCCTGTTCGTGACCAGCTACAACGGCCGCGTGGTCGCGCTGGAAGCGACCCAGGGCGGCGTGCTGTGGGAAACCAGCCTCTCCAGCCGGCACACCCCGGTACTGGTCGGCAACACGCTGTTCGTGGTCACCGACGACAGCCAGGTGGTGGCGCTGGACGCCGCAAGCGGCCAGGAACTCTGGCGCAACGACGACCTCGAGGATCGCTGGCTGACCGCGCCGGCCTTTGCCGACGGACGCCTGGCGGTCGGTGACTTCGAGGGCTACCTGCACCTGATCGACGCCCGCGAGGGCCAGATCGTCGGCCGCACCCGGATCCACAAGTCCGGCATCAGCCTGCGCCCGGTCAGCGAAGGCAGAACCCTTCACGTACAGGCCAACAACGGCCGGCTGCAAACGTTGGAAATTTCTCCATGACACCCGTCATTGCTCTAGTGGGTCGACCCAATGTAGGTAAATCGACCCTGTTCAACCGTCTGACGCGCTCGCGAGACGCGCTGGTCGCCGACTTTCCCGGCCTGACCCGCGATCGCAAGTACGGCAACGGACTGCTCGGTAACAAGGCCTACACGGTCATCGATACCGGCGGTATCAGCGGCGACGAGGAAGGCATCGACGCGGCCATGGCGGAGCAGTCGCTGGCCGCCATCGACGAGGCCGACATCGTGCTGTTTCTGGTCGACGCCCGCGCCGGGCTCAACGTCGCCGACGAGGCGATCGCCAATCACCTGCGCGTCAACCAGAAGAAGACCTGGCTGGTGGTCAACAAGACCGACGGTCTGGAAGAGCACTCGGCCATGGGCGACTTCTGGGGGCTCGGCCTGGGCGACCCCTGGCCGATCGCCGCCGCCCACGGGCGCAACGTCTCGCAGCTGATCGACCTCGTGCTCGAGCCCTTCCCCGAGCGCGACGCCGACATTCCGGCGGATACCGGCTCCAAGGGCATTCGCATCGGCGTGATCGGCCGCCCCAACGTCGGCAAGTCGACGCTGGTCAACCGCCTGCTCGGCGAGGACCGCGTGGTGGTGTTCGACGAGGCGGGCACCACCCGCGACGCCATCGAGATCCCCTTCGAGCGGCGCGGCAAGCCCTTCGTGCTGATCGACACCGCCGGCGTGCGCCGGCGCAAGAACGTACGCGAGGTGGCGGAGAAGTTCTCGATCATCAAGACGCTGGACGCGATCAAGGAGTGCCACGTCGCGATCATGGTGCTGGATGCGCGAAGCGGGCTCGTCGAGCAGGACCTGCACCTGCTCGACTACGTGCTGACCACCGGCCGCGCGCTGGTGCTGGCGGTCAACAAGTGGGACGGGCTCGAGACCGAGGCCAAGGAGAAGATGCGCGCCGAGATCAAGCGCCGCCTGGGCTTTGCCGACTACGCCGAGCTGCACTTCATCTCGGCGCTGCACGGTACCGCCGTGGGCGATCTCTACCCCTCCATCGAGCGCGCGTTCGAGGCCGCCAACGCCCACTGGTCGACCAATCGCCTGACCACGCTCTTGCAGGATGCGGTGAGCCAGCATCCGCCGCCCATGGTCAACGGTCGACGCATCAAGCTGCGCATGGCCCACCAGGGCGGCAGCAACCCGCCGATCATCGTGGTCCACGGCAACCAGACAAGCTCCCTGCCGGAAGCCTACCGGCGCTACCTGACCAACACCTTCCGCAAGGTGCTCAAGGTGCGCGGCACGCCGATGCGCTTCGAGTTCCGCTCCGGCGACAACCCGTTCGATAACATGGCGGGCGCCAGCGACAAGGAGAAGGCGAAAAAGCGCGAGCTCAACCGCACCAAGGAGGCGCGCCAGAAGCGCCGCTAGGAGGCGCTCAAGCGAGCGGCCTCATCGATGAAACGCCCGGTGCAACGTCACCGGGCATTTTTTTGCCCTCAATACGAGTGATAACGATTTGCACTTAATGGAGCGTCATGCCATCATCGCGCTCTTTTCGACTTCGGCTGGAGGCTGCCGGCTATGCTCCTGGGCATCGAGCTCCCGAGCGTCGACCGCTGCATGATGTCCGGGCGCCGAACGCGCTCGACCGTCGAGCGAGCGTCATGGTTCGCCGCCCTTCTGCTGTCACTGCTCGTTGGTCCTGCCCTTGCCGATCATCCGTCCCCGCGCATCGTCACCCTCTACCAGGGAGCGACGGACAGCGCCGTCGCCCTTGGCGTCACCCCGGTCGGCGTGGTGGACTCCTGGCTCGAGCCGCCGATGTACCCTTACCTGCGCGAGGCACTGGCCGGGGTCGAGCACGTGGGGCTGGAAACCCAGCCCAACCTGGAAAAGATCGCCTGGCTGGCGCCGGATGCCATCGTCGCATCGCGCTTTCGCCACGAGCGTATCGAGCCGCTGCTCGACGTCATCGCGCCGAGCAGCGTCGTCGAGACCGTCTATGACTTCAAGACCACCTTGCGTCGCGTGGCGAGCGCCACCCACCGGGAGGCCCAGGCCGAGCACCTGCTCGACCAGTGGCAGGCGCGGGTCGACGACTTTCGCCGCCAGGTGGCGCTCGGCCTCGGCGACGCCTGGCCCCAGCGCGTGGCGGTGGTGCGGTTCAAGAGCGATCACGTGCGGATCTACACCGGCGGCTTTGCAGGTTCGATCCTCGACGAGCTGGGCTTCGAGCAGCCCGAGGCCCTGCGCACCCATGGCTGGGGGATGAAGCTCACCAGCAAGGAGAGCATTCCCGTGCTGAACGCCGACGTGCTTTTCGTGCTGCTCGAGCCCGATGACGTCATCATGAACAACTACCGCGCCTGGACCTCTCACCCGCTGTGGCAGCGCCTCGACGCGGCCCAAGGCGGGCGCGTCTTCGAGGTCGACCCGATCGCCTGGATGATGGGTGGCGGCATCCTCGCAGCCAACGCGATGCTGGACGACGTGTATCGCCACTACGCGTTGACGGATCATGGCCCCGCCCTGCCGGACACCGCGCCCTCAAGCGCCTGCCCGACCGGTGCCGAGAGCGACGCGCCCATCGACGAGGGGCGAGAGGCATGCTGACCGGCACGTTCACCCGGACGATGGGGATCGTGCTGGGCACGGCGCTGCTGGTGGCGGCCTTCGTGATGAGCCTGTGGCTCGGGACGACACGAATGCCCCTCGCCACCCTGTACACCGCGCTTTTCGATCACGACCCGACGCGAATCGCCCACCTGGTAGTGATCACCGAGCGCCTGCCCCGGGCGAGCATCGCCGCGCTGGTCGGCGCAAGCCTGGCCGTCGCCGGCGCCCTGATGCAGACCCTGACTCGCAACCCGCTGGCCTCGCCGGGCATTCTCGGCATCAACGCCGGTGCCATGTTCTTCGTGGTCGTGGCCGTCGCGCTGTTGCCCGCCACCACCCCGGCCCATCTCGTGGGCGCGGCACTGACGGGCGCCTGCGTGGCGGCGGCGCTGGTGGTGCTTCTGTGTGGCGGCACTCAGGGCCAGACCGCTTCGCTGCGGGTGGTGCTCGCCGGGGTGGCGGTCACGGCGCTGTTCGTCTCCTTGAGCCAGGGACTTCTGGTCATCGACCAGCAAAGCTTCGAGAGCGTGCTCTATTGGCTGGCGGGATCGGTCTCCGGGCGAGAAATGTCGCTGGTCACTCCGCTGCTGCCGCTGTACCTCGGCGCCGCCATCGGCTGCATGGCGCTGGTGCGTCATGCCAATGCCCTGCTGCTGGGGGACGAGGCCGTGGCAGGGCTCGGACTCAGCGTCGCC
>NZ_JAMZBD010000281.1:0-4222 GCF_024158685.1 Halomonas sp. 707D4
CCCCGCAGCCGGCCCGGCACCCGCCGTCGGCTGCGCTCTCCTGACTTGCGATCAGTACCGTCACTCGCGTTCGCTCTCGGCGGTGGCCCCCTTGTTGAAGCCCTCAAAGGCGTGCACGCGCGTGGGGATCGCCGTCTCACGGGTGATTTCCGCGGCGAGCCAGCGCGCGATGTTCTCCACCGTGGTCGGCCAGGGCAGCACCGCGCAGCGCTCTTGAGGCAAAGTGATGGCGAAGGCGCCTTCGCCGGCCACGTAGCGGCAGGTGAGGCGCTCGTCGTCTTCAGCGGCGATGTCGGCACGCTCGAGCAGGTAGCGCTGGTCCAGCCACCGCGCCCAGCGCGCCTCGAGCGCCGGCACGCGCGCGTTATCTTGATAAATTTCGAGGCGCGAGCGGTGACCGTGGGCGATCCGCTGGCAGTTGCCCTGGTGGCGCTTCAAGCCGTGGCTGTAGCCGTAGGCGGCGCCGTCGATGGCTTCCTCGCTGAGCGCAAGCTCGACGCGGCCGACGTTTTCCGGGCAGTGCCGGGTGAGCTCGTCACCCAGCGTCGCCGCCAGCGCCTCTGGCTCGATCGTCTCGGCGTCGATCAGCGTGAAGGCCGCCTCGGGCCCGCGCACGTCCATGGCGTAGGGCGTGGTGGTGCGCACGCAAAGCCCTTCCGCACACGTCTTCACGTGAACGCCCGAGGCGCGGGTCGGCACCAGCAGCGTGTGGTCGACCCCGGCATCCAGGGTCTTCTTGATGAAGGGCTTGACCAGGCCGAAGTCGAACAGCATGCCGTCCTCGCCGAGCTCACCCTCCAGCGTCGCGTCCACCTGCCAGCTCATGCCGACGAGCCCGCGCTCGGGGCACCAGAGCGAGACGTCGATATGACTCAATTGCTTGACGAAAAGCGCCATCATTCGAATCCTGCGATCTTGTGGGTTTGCAGCGACAGCCGCCACTGGGGGTGGGTCATGCAGTAGGCGGTGGTCGCCTCGATGTTCGCGCGGGCCTGCTCGTGGCAGCTCGTATCCATCGGCTGCAGGTAGAAGTGGTCGAACTCGAGCGTCGCGAAGTGCTCCGGAGGCGCGTCGCGCTGCGGGTAGACCAGCTTCAGCTCGTCGCCGCCTTGCGCCACGAGGGCGTTGGCACCCTTGGGGCTGACGCAGACCCAGTCGATGCCTTCGGGCACCGCCAGGGTGCCGTTGGTCTCCACGGCGATGTCGAACCCCTTGGCCTTGACCGCGGTGATGAGCGCGGCATCGAGCTGCAAGAGCGGCTCGCCGCCGGTGAACACCACGTAGGGCACGGCCGGCGAGGGAGTCTGCGGCCAGAGCGCCGCGAGGTGCTCGGCGAGCGCCTCGGCACGCGCGAAGCGACCGCCGCCGGCGCCGTCGGTGCCGATGAAGTCGGTGTCGCAGAAGGTGCAGCGGGCACTCGCCCGGTCGGCCTCGCGGCCGGACCACAGGTTGCAGCCGGTGAAGCGGCAGAAGACGCTGGCGCGACCGCTCTGGGCCCCTTCGCCCTGAAGCGTGTAGAAGGCTTCCTTAACGTGATACATCGAAAGCCTCCGGTGCGTAGGCGAGCGGATCGGTCACGCCGTTGGCGGCGAAGGCGGCCAGGCGTTCGCGGCAGCTGCCGCACCGCCCGCAGGCGAGCTCGCGCCCTTCGTAGCAGGTCCAGGTATCACGGTAGTCCAGGCCCATGGCCAGGCCGTCGCGCAGGATGTCCGCCTTGCTGGCCTCGAGGTAGGGCGCACTCACCTCGACGGGCTCGAAGTCGGCGATCAGCGCGACTTGGCGCATCGCCTCGACGAATTCCGGTCGGCAGTCCGGGTAGACCACGTGATCGCCGCCGTGGGCGCCGTAATCGACCCGCCCGGCGCCGATGTTCACCGCCTTGGCGATGGCCAGCGACAGGAGGATCATGTTGCGGTTGGGTACCACGGTGCTCTTGAGGTTCTCCTCGGCGTAGTCGGCGTCGGGCATCGCGGCATCGGCATCGGTCAGCGCCGAGTTGTCGATCAGCCCGTGGATCGCGCGGATATCCACCACCTGGTGGGGAATGCCGAGCTTTGCGCACACATGGCGGGCGGTATCGAGTTCGCGCCGATGACGCTGGCCGTAGTCGAAGGAGAGCGCGTGAACCTCGAGGCCTTCCTTGAGCGCGCGGTGCAAGACGGTGAAGGAGTCCATGCCGCCGGAGTAGATCACCACGGTGGCGGGGGAGTGTGTACAGGGAAGGGAAGACATGCTAATACTCGCTGATCGGAGAATTTATCGAGTGCCCAACGGGCAGACGTCCGGGGTCCGGTCCGGAACGCTGCGCAGTTTACGCACTGACCGGGCGCTTGGCTAGCCGACCCCGTCAATCGCCCTTCACGCTTTTCGAGATGTATTCATGGCAACCATAGAACATAGTGAGATCGTCCACGCCCCGCCGGAGCGGGTGTTCGAACTGCTGCGCCGCGTCGAGGACTTCGCCGACTACTCCGACATGATCCACGCGATCGACGTGCTGGGTGACGACCGCTACCGCTGGCACGTGCGTGCGGTAGGCATGGACTGGGCCTTCGACGTGGTGGTGACCGAGATCGAGGCGCCGCACACGCTCGCCTGGGAGTCGTTGGACGGCGTCAAGAACCAGGGGCGCTACCGGCTCGAGGCGGTGGAGGAGGGCACGCGGGTCTCGCTTACACTCACCTACGAGATCGGCAACCGGCTGATGGAGAAAGCCGTCAACAAGGCCGCCAGGCCGATGGTCGGAAAGGTGAGCCGTCAGATTCTCGAGCGCGTCGAAGCGCGGTTGAATGGATAGACGCTGGCACCTCTCCTGGCGCTGGGTGGCGCTCTTCGCGCTGCTGGCGATGCTGGGCTATGTCTGGCTGTGGCACTCGCCGGATCTGGCGGCGGTCAAGCAGTGGGCTGCCGAGATGTCCCACCATCCGCTGGTGGTGGTCGGCGTCATCGCTACCATGGCGATCACCCTCGCCATCGGTCTTCCGGGCAGCATCGGCCTGTGGCTGATCGCGCCTTTCTACGTTCCGGTCATCGCCACGGCGATGCTGACGCTGGGCAGCGTGCTGGGCGCTCTCGGCGCGTACTTTCTCGCCACGCGGTTCAACGCCCGGATCAAGCCCGGAGGGCTGACCCACAAGGTGATGCAGATTCTCGAGCGTCGTGGCGATTTATTGACCCAGTGCGCGCTGCGCATCCTGCCGGGCTTTCCCCACTGCGTCATCAACTACGCCGCCGGGCTCGTGCGCCTGCCGCTCAAGACCTACCTGCTGGCGACGGTGATCGGGCTATCGATCAAGTGGGGCGTGTACAGCAGCGCCATCTACGGGGCGCTCGAGGCGATCGAGCACGAGGATCCGCTGCAGTTTGGCGTGGTGCTGCCGTTGATCGCGCTGGCGCTCTTGCTGCTGGTGGGCGGGTGGTACAGGCGCCGCGTGGAAGCGGCGCGCAGGGAGCATTGAAACGGGGCTAGCGGGGCTGGTGCAGGGCGGCGTCAAGGTGGCCGACCACTTCGGCCCAGTCGGCGTCATCGGCGATCGCCTCGCGCAGGAAGGCCGCCTGGCCCTCGTTCCAGCAGGGCGCCTCGGCGATGGCCGTGGTGGCCGGCAGCGGGCCGTGCTCGCTGATGAAGGCTTCGATGGACGCCTTGTCCGACGCAAGCCCCAGCTGCTCGAAGAGATCGCTGAATTGGTGTACGGGTTGTTCCATGGGTCACTTCCTCTCCTTGGGTGATCACTACGCGCTTGAACGCGTGCCTATCAACATAGTCCGAATATTTCTGCGCGCCAGCGCCGCTCAGCGCTCGCCGCACAGCGACGTCACGAATTGCCGGCGGCGATCCTCCAGGGACAGTGGTTGGGCGAGCAGGTGGACGAGCTTGGTCAGCGCCGCCTCGGGCGTCATGTCCGCGCCTGCCAGCACGCCGGCGGCCTCCAGCCCGGCGCCGGCGGCGTAGGTGGCGAAATGCACGCCCCCGCGCGGACAGAGGCTGGTCGCGGCGACGAGCTTGCCCTCGCCGCAGGCGCGGGCCAGCACCTCGAGCAGCGCCGGGTCGTCCGGAAGGTTCCCCGCCCCCCAGAGCTGCAAGAGCGCTCCCTTGACGCGATCATCGCCGAGCAGCGCCTCGAGCTGCCAGGCGGCGATGCCCGGCCACAGCGCCAGGCGAACCACCTCGCCCTGGGCAAGCCCTGCATAGCTTGAAAGCTCGAAACGCGGTGCGCCGCGA
>NZ_JAMZBD010000282.1:0-4211 GCF_024158685.1 Halomonas sp. 707D4
TTGGCGCCGCGCACGATGTCGGCACGCTCGTAAAGGTCCATGTTGACGGCGCCCCCACCCCCGCTGAACCCGGTGGCCCCCTGGAACTGCAGGCCATCCACCTTCCAGTTGCTGATGTCGTAGCCGCGTGCCCGGTAAGACGTACGCACACCCACTTCAAGCTTGCTGGCGGCGATGCCCGGCGTCAGCGCCAGCGCATCCTCCAAGGTGGTGGCCTGATGATCGTCGAGCTGTTGACGCGTGACGCTGGTGACCGATTGCGGCGTCTCGCGGGGGGACAGATCGAGCCCGGTGGAGGCGCGGGTGTCATCGACGGTATAGCGGGTGCTTGAATCACCCAGCGGGCTTGCCTCGACCTGGAGGGTTTCCATCCGAACGTGTTCGGGCGTGGCGTCGGACGTCTGGGCCAGCGTGCCGGTGCTCATCAAGGCGCTGCCACAGGCGACGGCGATCGCCACTGAAAGGGGCGTGCGGGACCCTGCGACACGAGCCGTGGAGATGGGTGAAGCGCGATGCGTCATGAACGATCCTTTACAGCATAAGAATAATAATGATTGGCATTTACGATTTTGACGATCGCGATTATATTAGCAATTTCGCTTAAGAACCTTTCGCTTTACGAGTCATATGTAATGAACTGTATGGAAAGTATGGCCAGACCGGAGGGCCCGCCGCCGGCGCCTATGCAGCGCGACCTGATTCTGGTGGTCGACAGCGATACGCAGGCGCGCGAGCGGCTGTGCGCCTACCTGGCGCGCAGGGGATACCGCACCCGTGCGGCGGCGCACGAGCACGAGATGTGGGCGAGCCTGAAGGATACGAACCTGGTGATACTCGATCAGATGCTACCCGGCGAAGGAGGACTCGCCGTCTGCCGGGCCCTGCGCCGCAAGGGTGACTGGCCGATCATCATGACCGGCACTCATGGTGATGCCGAGGAGCGCATCATCGGGCTCGAACTCGGGGCCGATGACTATCTCAGCAAGCCGTTCGACCCGCGCGAGCTGCTGGCGCGCATTCGCGCGATTCATCGCCGACTGCGCCCGGCCCCCCCGTGCGCTCGGCCACCAGGCGACATTTCGGCGGCTGGTGCCTGGAGGTGAACCTGCGCCGGCTGCACGCCCCGGACGGCCAGATCCACGACCTCAGGCGCTCCGACTTCCAGGTGCTCGACGCCCTGAGCGAGGAACCCAACCGCATCGTCAGCCGCAACGCGCTCAGCCGCCGCGCCTTCGGACGCGACTGCCTGGCCAACGACCGCGCGGTGGACGTCTGCATCAGCCGGCTGCGCCAGTGCCTGGGCGACGACGCCCGCTGCCCGCAGCTCATCCGCACGGTGCGCAACGAAGGGTATCGGTTGGAGCTGACGTTGCCGGGAGGGTAAGCACCTTGCACGCGCCTCCCGTGCAAGGTGGTCAAGGCGAAGGAGTCACTTGCTTACATATTAAAGTAACGCCTGGCGCAGGGACGGATACGCCCTTATTGCCCTCTTCTTCCGGACATCCAGTGGGCGACTCCAACCGGTAGCGGCTTCATGCATTCAACGATGTTATTGCGCCCGCTTCGGTGGAGGAAAACATTTAAATATAGTTCAGTATCCTTTGACCGCTACAAATCGACATAAAACTCCGCATAATACGTCATCGCTAAGTGGCTAATAAATCTTCGCCTGTAGTCAGCGGCGTTAGAGTAAAGGAGTGGGCATGGAGTGGGCAGGGCTGGCACTTTTCGTGGCGTTTATCGCTTATTTCATTCATCTATACAACGGCCTGATCAGGTATCGGCAACTGAGCCAGGAGGGCTGGTCGGGAATCGATGTGCAATTGAAGCGCCGGGCCGATCTGATCCCCAGATTGCTTGAAACCGTCAAGGCCTACATGCGACACGAGCGCGAAACGCTGCATGCGGTGGCGGTCGCCCGACAGGCCGTACTGGAGGCGCAAGACGAGGGGGGCCTGGTACAGCGTGGTGAGGCAGAGAACCAGCTCTCTGCAGCGCTGGGGCGGCTTTTGATGGTGGTGGAAGCCTACCCGGACCTCAAGGCAGATACCACGTTTCTGGAGTTCCAGCGTGCGTTGCAGACGGTGGAAAACGATATCCAGTACGCACGCCGCTATTACAACGGCACGGTGCGCAATCTGAATGTGGCGGTAGAGTCTTTCCCTTCCAATATCGTTGCCCGAAGCTTTCGATTCGAAAAAGCGAACTACTTCGAGCTCAATAACGAAGGTCGTAGCGTGCCGCAAGTGACTTTCGCCCAATAGTGGCGCGGCAGGAAACTAGAGCAAGGGGATAATTGATGATCAATAACGTGTCCATGCGCAAGGTGGCGATTACCTCATGTCTGGCTATCGTTACCCTCGTGCTGTCCGGTATGGCGGCACTGCCGGTAGCGGCGGAAGAGGTCATCGAACGATTCGAGACGGACATCGAGGTAAAGCCCGATTCCTCGGTGGAGATTACCGAGACAATCCGTGTCAATGCCGAGGGCGAGCAGATCCAGCGTGGTATCTTCCGCGACATTCCTACTGTCCTGGCTGGCGAGGGCCGACGCCGAGTGAGACAGACGCTCGACGTGCTCTCGGTGAAGCGCAATGGAGAGCCCGAGCGCTATACGGTCAATGCGTTGATGAACGGCAAGCGTATCCAGATCGGGCGCGCCGATGCCACCCTGGCGCAGGGCACGCACACCTACGAGATACGCTATCGAATCGACCGGGCGGCTCGCATGTTCCAGGAGCACGATGAGCTCTACTGGAATGCGACCGGAAACTTCTGGGCGTTTCCGATTCTCGAGGCATCGGCACTCGTCACGCTGCCTGCCGGGGCCGAGATCCGTGAGCTCGACGTCTTTACCGGACGTCAAGGGGCGACCGAGGAAGCAGCCCGAATGGAGCAGCTCAGGGATAACGTCGCTCGCTTTGATATGACGCAGCCGCTGGCGGTTCGGGAGGGGATGACGATTGCGGTAGCCTTTGAAAAAGGCGCTTTGCTTTCTCCTGATTTCGTCCATGAAATGCGCTACTGGTTGTCGGACTACCGAGAGGTGGTCGGGGCGGTCGCTCTGCCCCTGGTGGTCTTCCTCTATTTCTTCTATGCGTGGTATCGCGTCGGCCGAGGCCCGGCCAAGGGCACCATCATTCCTCGTTTCTATGCACCGGAAGGGTTTTCTCCTGCACTGACCCACTTCGTCTATTACAAGGGGCAGTGGGAAAAGCACGGCTGGACCGCTTTTTCCGCAGCCGTGGTGTCGTTGGCCGTCAAGGGAGTGGTGGCCCTCGGCAAGGAAGGCAAGAAGGCGATGACGTTGGAAACGACAGGCAAGGTGCCCGACTCGCTTCCCCCGGGCGAGAAAGTCATTTTCGATTTTCTGCGCGAAAACAGTCCGGTCACCACCGACGCCAAGCATGGGAGAGCCATCCAACGCACGAAGTCTCGCTTTACATCAGCGCTGCAAAAAGAGAATCGCTCGGTGTTCTTCAACAGCAACCAGGGCTATACCCTTTTCGGCGTGGCGCTGTTTGTTGTGTCGATACTCCAGATGCTCTATTTCGACGTGCTGGAGGTCGGTGTACTCGTCTTCATGCTGTTCTCCTGCATGCCGCTCTTGCTGCTGTTGCTGGTCATGAAGCGGGCGCTGCGCAAGCCGCTGGTAGTGAGCGTGCTGGTGGGCATCTTCGTGGCAGTGATGACATTCGGCTACTTGAAATTCTTGATCGGTATATATCATTCGTTCGGTGTGGATTTGATTTTCATTGCCCTGTTGTCGAGTTTGGCGATCGCTGGCACCTTCGGGACTTACATGGGGGCGCATACCATGCAAGGACGCAAGGTGATGGACGAGATCGAGGGCTTCAAGATGTATCTGGAGACCGCAGAGAAGGAGCGACTCAACTTCCGGGACGAGCCCGATATGACGGTGTCGCGCTATGAGGCGATATTGCCTTACGCCATGGCACTCGGTGTCGAGAAGCCCTGGACGGAGCGCTTCGAGAATGATCTGACACGACACGCGATCAGCGACGTCGAGTCGGATTACCGTCCTCGCTGGTATAGCGGGGACGGTTTCACCTCGGAACGACTTTCATCGAGCATGAGCGGCATCACCGCGGGCGTCGCGTCGGCCATGATGGCAGCGCAGCCCTCCTCTGCCTCCAGCTCCGGCTTTTCGAGCGGCAGCAGTAGCTCCTCCTCTTCCAGCGGTGGTTTTT
>NZ_JAMZBD010000283.1:0-4188 GCF_024158685.1 Halomonas sp. 707D4
GTCGGTGATCGAGCGGCGGTTGACCGCCTCCTCCACCGACCGCTTGATGTGGTGGCGATAGCGCTCCAGAAAGCGCTGCCGGTTGACCGCGCTCTTGTGCTTGGCGTTGGGCCGGCGATCGATGAAGTAGGTCATGAGACCTCCTTGAACCAAGGCTTGCGAAACCGGCGCTACTGGGACTTACGCACGCGCAGGTACCACTCCGACAGCAGGCGCACCTGCTTTTCGGTATAGCCGCGTTCCACCATGCGCGCGACGAAATCCTCGTGCTTCTTCTGGTCCGACTTGGACGCCTTGGCGTTGAAGGAGATCACAGGCAGAAGCTCTTCGGTGTTGGCGAACATCTTGTGCTCGATCACGCCCCTGAGCTTTTCGTAGGACTGCCAGCTCGGATTCATGCCGTTGTTCTGGGCGCGGGCCCGGAGCACGAAGTTGACTACCTCGTGGCGGAAATCCTTCGGGTTGGAAATGCCCGCGGGCTTCTCGATCTTCTCGAGCTCCTCGTTGAGCGACTGGCGGTTCAGAAGCTCGCCGGTTTCCGGGTCACGGTACTCCTGGTCCTGAATCCAGAAGTCCGCGTACATGACGTAGCGATCGAAGATGTTCTGGCCATACTCGCTGTAGGACTCGAGATAGGCGGTCTGGATCTCCTTGCCGATGAACTCGACGTAGCGCGGCGCCAGGAACTCCTTGATGTAGCCCAGGTAACGCTCGAACACCTCGGCCGGCAGCTGCTCGCGCTCGAGCGCCTGCTCCAGCACGTAGAGGAGATGTACCGGGTTGGCGGCCACCTCACTACTGTCGAAGTTGAACACCTTGGAGAGGATCTTGAAGGCAAAGCGGGTGGAGAGCCCCTGCATGCCCTCGTCGACCCCGGCGGCATCGCGATACTCCTGGATCGACTTGGCCCGCGGGTCGGTATCCTTCAGGTTCTCGCCGTCGTAGACGCGCATCTTGGAGTAGACGCTGGAGTTTTCCGGCACCTTGAGGCGTGAAAGCGTGGAGAACTGCGCCAGCATGCGCAAGGTATCCGGCGCGCAGGGCGCGTGATTGAGCGAGGATTCTTCCAGAAGTTTCTGGTAGATCATCACCTCCTCGGAGGTACGCAGGCAGTACGGCACCTTGACGATGTAGACCCGGTCGAGAAACGCTTCGTTGTTGCGGTTGTTGCGAAACGCCTTCCACTCGGACTCGTTGGAGTGAGCGAGAATCACCCCGTCGAAGGGAATCGCGCCCATGCCCTCGGTGGGGTTGTAGTTGCCCTCCTGGGTCGCGGTCAGAAGCGGATGGAGCACCTTGATCGGCGCCTTGAACATCTCGACGAACTCCATCAACCCCTGGTTGGCACGGCAAAGCCCGCCGGAGAAGCTGTAGGCATCCGGATCGTCCTGGGAGAAGAGCTCGAGCTTTCGGATATCGACCTTGCCCACCAGCGACGAGATGTCCTGGTTGTTCTCGTCACCCGGTTCGGTCTTGGAGATCGCGATCTGGTTGAGCCGTGAAGGATAAAGGCGCACCACGCGAAACGCCGAGATATCACCACCGTTCTCCTTCAGCCGCTTGGCCGCCCAGGGCGACATCACGCTCTTGAGATAGCGCCTGGGAATGCCGTACTCCTGCTCGAGAAGTTCGCCATCCTCCTCCGGCGAGAAGAGCCCCAAGGGAGATTCGTGCACCGGCGAGTCCTTGATGGCGTAGAACGGAATGCGCTCCATGAGAAGCTTCAGGCGCTCGGCCAGCGACGACTTGCCGCCACCCACCGGCCCCAGCAGATAGAGGATCTGCTTGCGCTCCTCGAGCCCCTGAGCGGCGTGGCGGAAGTAGGCCACGATCTGCTCGATCGCCTCTTCCATGCCGTGGAATTCGGCAAAGGCCGGGTACCGGCGGATGACCTTGTTGGAAAAGATGCGGGAAAGGCGCGGGTCCTTGGCAGTGTCGATCACCTCGGGCTCGCCGATCGCCTCGAGCATGCGTTCGGCGGCACTGGCATACACCTTGGGGTCGCGCTTGCAAAGGGCGAGATACTCCTCGAGGGTCATCTCTTCTTGCTGGATGCGGGCAAATCGGTCTTGAACGTGATCAAAGATGCTCATAGAACTCTCCTGTGGCAAAGCCTCAGGCAGCCACCGCCAAGCCGAACCACCCAAACGGTGTGCCAAACGAGGTGTCGCTCTACAAGCTTAGTCAGCAATGGAAAAAAGAAAGGTGAAACCTTCAACGCTCGACGTCGAGAAGACTCATCTCCTTGAACGTGACGCTGGAACCCGAGGCACAGGTTATGTTCGAATGCAGCAAGACGACACAACGAGGGCGAGCATTGGCTCACCTTCAATCTTCAGGAGAAACGACCCCATGCCGATTCGCCGCGCGCTGATCACTGCCGTGCTTCCACTGCTCGCCGCCTCCACCGCCGCGACCGCCCAGGCACAGCAAGGCGCTCAGAACGCCGACACTCAGCGCTTCCAGGATTGGGAAGTGCGCTGCCAAAACGAAGGGGGGCAGCAAGGCTGCACCATGAGCCAGGTAGTCAACAACCCCGACAGCAACGACCCGCTGATGAGCGCCATGGTCGGCTACTCGCCCGAAGCCCAGAGCGCGGTCATGGCCTTCATGCTGCCGCTGGGCGTGATCCTGGCCCCGGGCATGCAGCTACAGGTGGACGACAACGAGCCGGTCGGCTTCCCCTACCAGTTCTGCTTCGAGCAAGGGTGCCGGGCGGATCTGCCCCTCGAGGCGAGCCTTCTGCAGCAGCTGCGCAGCGGCAACCGCGCCACCGTCAGCGCCATCGCCCCGGATGGCCAGCGCCTCGATCTCAACGTCTCGCTGATGGGCTTCACCAGCGCAAGCCAGCAGGTCGTTCCCTGACCTGACCCTCCCGGCCTGGCCCAGGCGGCATACCGCCTAGGCCAGCGCCTCCTCGACATCCGCCAGCAGTTGATCGAGAAGCTCGACGGTAGTGTTCCAGGCGCACACGAAGCGCGCCCCGCCGGCGCCGATGAAGGTATAGAACGTCCAGCCCTTCTGCCTGAGCATCGCCACCACGTGGGGTGGAAGCTCGACGAAGACGCTGTTGGCCTGGGTGGGAAACATCAGCGATACCCCGGGCAGCCGCTTCAGGCCTTCGCTCAGATAGCGCGCCATGTCGTTGGCGTGCTGGGCGTTGGTGAGCCAGGCGCCGCTTTCCAGAAGCCCGAGCCAAGGGGCAGAGACGTAGCGCATCTTGGAGGCGAGCTGGCCGGCCTGCTTGCAGCGATAGGAGAAGTCCTCGGCGAGCTCGCGGTTGAAAAACAGGATCGCCTCGCCAAAGGCCAGCCCGTTCTTGGTACCGGAAAAGCACAGCGCATCGACTCCCACCTGCCAGGTCAGCTCCGCCGGGCTTGCGTCCAGGCTCGCGCAGGCATTGGCGAAGCGCGCGCCATCCATGTGCAGGCGAAGATCATGCTTGTCCGCCACCGCGCGAATAGCCAGGAGCTCCTCGCGGGAATAGACCGTGCCCACTTCGGTCGCCTGGGTGAGCGAGACCACCTTAGGCTTGGGATAGTGGATGTCGGAGCGTTTGGTGACCAGCGCCTCGATGCCTTGCGGGGTCAGCTTGCCGTTGGCGCCGGGCGAGGTCAGAAGCTTGGCGCCGTTGGAGAAGAACTCCGGCCCGCCGCACTCGTCGGTCTCGATATGGGCGAGCTCGTGGCAGATCACGCTGTGGTAGCTGCGCCCCATGGCGGAAAGCGCCAGCGAGTTGGCGGCAGTACCGTTGAAGACGAAGAACACGTCGCAGTCGTAATCGAACATCTCGCGAAAGCGGTCCGCCGCGCGGGCGGTCCAGGTGTCGTTGCCGTAGGCCAGGTCGTCACTCTGGTTGGCTTTCATCAGGTACTGCATCGCCTCCGGGCAGATACCGGAGGTATTGTCACTGGCGAGAAATCGGGGGGTGCACTCCGATGGCATGGCGGTGTTGTCCTTATGGCTGACGATCGCCCGGCGCGCAGGGTGCCACGCGCCTGGCGACCAGGCATTCGCATTGAGAAGTGCCCGCGTCCGGTCATGGGGTCGCAAAGCAAGACGATAGTCTAGCGCCAATCGAACCCGGCCGTCATCCGCGCCACCCAACGCCTAGAGCGTGGCCGCCAGCCGCATGCCCTGGTCGATCGCCCGCTTGGCGTCGAGCTCGGCGGCCTCGAACGCCCCGCC
>NZ_JAMZBD010000284.1:0-4182 GCF_024158685.1 Halomonas sp. 707D4
GAGCTGGCGCAAAAGCGAGGCTCGCCAGCCGTTCCACAGCGTCGGGTTGGTGGCGTTGATGTCCGCCACGGTGAGCACGTAAAGATAATCCAGCCGGGTGTCGTTGCGCACCACGCGGGCGAAGTCGCGAATCACGTCCGGGTCGCTGATGTCGCGTTTCTGCGCGGTCATCGACATCAAGAGGTGGTGCTCCACCAGCCACTTCACCAGGTTGGTGTCGTGCTGGGAGACGTGGTGGCGGCGGCAGAACTGCTCGACGTCGAGCGCGCCGATCTCCGAGTGATCGCCGCCGCGGCCCTTGCCGATGTCGTGGAAGAGGCCGGCGATCCACAAAAGATCGAGCCGGGGCAACTGGTGGATCAGCGTGGCCGCGACCGGGAAATCCGCGCGCGCCTCGGGCTTTCGGAACCCGTGCAGGAACTTGAGCAGGCGCAGGGTGTGGGCATCGACGGTGTAGATATGGAACAGGTCGTGCTGCATCAGCCCCACTGCGCGGCCGAACTCCGGCAGGTACTTGCCGAGGATGCCGTAGCGGTTCATGCGTCTGAGCTGGCGCGGCACGTTGCCCGGCGCGCGCAGGATCGCCATGAACAGGCGCTGGTGGCGCGGATCTTCCCGGTAATGGTCGTCGATCTGGTGGCGGTGATCGCGAATCAGCCGGATGGTGTCGGCGCGCACGCCCTCGATCTCGGGGTGCCGGGCCATCAGCAGAAACAGCTCGAGCATCGCCTCGGGGTGGTCGCGAAACAGCGTTCGCGAGCGCACCTGGATGTAGCCGCCCTTGGTCTCGAAGCGCTCGTTGAGCCTGACCGTCTCGAGCTTCTCGCGCGCGCGCAGGATCACCTCGTCGAAGTGCTGGAGCAGCATGTCGTTGAGCCCGGCGAGTGCCGTCACGTGGCGGTAGTAGCGCTTCATGAACTGCTCGACGGCGAGGCGCTCAGGGGTGTCCTTGAAGCCGAACATCCCGGCGATGGTGCGCTGATGATCGAACAGCAGGCGATCCTCGGCGCGGTCGGTGAGCATGTGCAGCGCATAGCGCACCTGCCACAGAAACGCCTGGCCCTGGCTCAGGATTCGAAGCTCGGCGTCGTTCATGAAGCCGCGGGCGACGATGTCGACGTACTGCTCGGTGTCGAAGTGGCGCTTGGCCACCCAGCCGATCATCTGGATGTCGCGAAGCCCGCCCGGCGAGCTTTTCAAGTTCGGCTCGAGGTGATACTCGGAGTTGTTGTAGCGGTAGTGGCGGCTGATCTGCTCTTGCCACTTGGCCTCGAAGAAGCGATCCGCCGGCCAGACGTGCTCCGGCGAGAGCCTTTCGCGCATGGCGTCGCGAAGCCGCTCTGGCCCGCTGATCAGGCGCGATTCGAGCAGGTTGGTGATCACCGTGACGTCGGCGTTCGCCTCGCGCTCGCAGTCATCCAGAGAGCGCACGCTGTGGCCGATCTCGAGGCCGATGTCCCACAGGAAGGTGACGAAGGCGGTGAGCGGCTCGCGGTAGGCGCTGTCGTCGTCCTGCTCCAGCAGCAGCAGAAGGTCGACGTCGGAGTGCGGGTGCAGCTCGCCGCGCCCGTACCCGCCGACGGCGATCAGGGCGATCCCGTCGTCCGGCCAGGCGTGCCGCTCCCAGGCGATGGCCAGAAGCTGGTCGAGATACCAGGCGCGCCCGCGCACCAGATCGCGAATGTCGGCGCCGGCGCGAAAGCGCTCGTCGAGCCGCGCCTGGATCTCCCTGAGCGCGGCCTTGAACGGCGCGATGGGGGAGCGCGAGCCTGCGAGTTCCGCGCGAAACGCCGCGAGGTCGAAAAGCGTGGTGTCCGGCTCGAACCGGTGGTGGTGGAGAAGCATCAGTTCAAGAAGCTGAAGTCTTCGTCGCTGCGCGCGGTCAGCACCTCGACGCCGGTCTCGGTGACCAGCAGCGTGTGCTCCCACTGGGCGGAGAGGCTCTTGTCCTTGGTCACTGCGGTCCAGCCATCGCGCAGCACCTTGGTCTTGTAGCCGCCCACGTTGATCATCGGTTCGATGGTGAAGCACATGCCGGGCTCGAGGGCGATGTCGGCGGAGGGGGCGTAGCCGTCGTAGTGCAGAAACTGCGGGTCCTCGTGGAAGTCCGCACCGATGCCGTGGCCGCAGAAGTCGCGCACCACCGAGTAGCCGTGGCCTTCGGCGTGCTTCTGGATCACCCGGGCGAGGGCCGAGAGGCGAACGCCGGGCTTGACCTCGGCAATGCTCTTGTAGAGACACTCCTGGGTCACGCGGCAGAGCCGCTCGCCCTGGATGGTCTCGCCGATGACGAACATCATGCTGGAGTCGCCGTGGTAGCCGTCCGGCGTCTTCACGGTGATGTCGAGGTTCATGATGTCGCCGTTCTTCAGGGTCTTGTCGAAGTCCGGGAAGCCATGACACACCACGTGGTTGATCGAGGTGCAGGAGGAGTGGGTGTAGCCGTGGTAGCCGAGCGTGGCGGGGACCGAGCCGAGCTCGTTGACGATGAAGTCGTGACAGCGCTTGTCGATCTCGCCGGTGCTGACGCCGGCGGTCACGAAGGGGGTGATCATCTCGAAAACCGCCGCCGCCTGGCGACCGGCTTCGCGCATCTTCTCGATTTCTTCCGCTGTCTTGATGGGAACGTTCATGAAGTCTCGATATGGCGTGTTGAATCGGCGTGAAGCCGCAAAGTGGCCCAAACTCGGCGGGTGCGGCTTCATCTTGGCAATGATCTATGGTATAAAGCCGCGCGCTTTCCTGCAATCTTCGATCCTGCCCCGGCGGAATAAAGAAGGCAGTGAGGCTCACTTGAGGGCGTCGCTAGAGGCGGCGCCGAACTGCAAGCCTTGAAAACACACATGCACCGGCACATGGTCCCGGGTGCCGCTGGTCTCGCAAGGTGCCTCGATGGCGCTGAGTCCACCGGTCGGATCCATGGGGTGCGTGGAGGCCTAACCCGAGTTTCAGGAGTTTTACCATGGCACAACACGTCAACATGCGTGACCTGCTCAAAGCGGGCGCCCACTTCGGTCACCAGACCAAGTACTGGAACCCGAAGATGAGCAAGTTCATCTTCGGCGCGCGCAACAAGATCCACATCATCAACCTCGAGCACACCCTGCCGGCGCTGAACGAAGCGATCGACGTGGTCGAGAAGATGGCGTCGTCCAACAACAAGATTCTGTTCGTTGGTACCAAGCGCAGCGCCAGCAAGATCATCAAAGAAGAAGCCAATCGCGTCAACCAGCCGTTCGTCAACCATCGCTGGCTGGGCGGCATGCTGACCAACTTCAAGACCATTCGCCAGTCCATCAAGCGTCTGCGCGATCTTGAAACCATGCGCGAAGACGGTACGTTCGAGAAGCTGACCAAGAAAGAAGTCCTGATGGCCACGCGCGAGCAGGAAAAGCTCGAGCGCTCCATCGGCGGTATCAAGAACATGGGCGGCCTGCCGGACGCGCTGTTCGTGATCGACGTTGACCACGAGCGTATCGCGATCAACGAAGCCAACAAGCTGGGCATCCCGGTCATCGGCGTGGTCGACACCAACTCCAACCCCGATGGCGTGGACTACGTCATTCCGGGTAACGACGACTCCATCCGCGCGATCCAGATCTACGTGAAGGCGATCGCCGACGCGTGTGGTCGTGCCAAGGAAGGTCGTCCGGACGAGTTCGTCGAAGTGACCGACGAGCAGGCTTCCGCCGACGCCGCCGCCGAGTAAGGCGTCGACGGGTGCGGCGGCAGTCGCGCCGCATCGCGTTAAGGGGGCCCCGGCCCCCTTTTTCCCGCTTGGCGGGCAGATTCACGCCGGGCTTGAAACCGGCGCCGCGCTTCCGCGAAAGGGTCACAAAGCCCTGCTAGCGTGTAGCGTGTTTAACTCTCAAGCATCCTTTCAGAGGTGAATTCTCATGGCAGCTATCAGCGCCTCGCAGGTTAAAGAACTGCGCGAACGTACCGGCCTTGGCATGATGGAGTGCAAGAAGGCACTGACCGAAGCCGATGGTGACATCGATGTCGCGATCGAGAACCTGCGCAAGAGCTCGGGTCTCAAGGCGGCCAAGAAAGCCGGTCGTACCGCCGCCGAAGGCACCGTGGTCACTCGCGTGGCCGAAGACGGCAGCTTCGGTGTGATGGTCGAGATCAACTCCGAAACCGACTTCGTTGCCCGTGACGACAACTTCATCAACTTCGCCA
>NZ_JAMZBD010000285.1:0-4167 GCF_024158685.1 Halomonas sp. 707D4
GTGCACCACGCTGCCGGCCGCGGGATCGCGGCCGGTGGCGGCAGGGGTCACCTGATCGAGGGGACGGCCCTTGTCGTCGTTCATTACTCGATCGCCTCCAGCCGCTCCAGTTGCTCGCTACTCCAGCCCACGTCCTCTGCGGTGAGGTAAGGCCGCACCAGTTCGGCGAAGGGTGCGCGGTCCACGTCATGAACGTTCGTGCCGTTGTCCTCGAACCAGGTGACCAGTTCCTGCTCCTGCTGCTGGATGTCCCGGCTGCCCTGCTCGCCGGCCTCGCGGAACACGTCGCGGAACATCGCCTGGTCCTCCTCGGAGAGCCGGGACCAGGCGTCGCCGCTCATGATGACCGGCTGGCTGTCGAAGATGTGACCGGTCAGCGAGATATCCGACTGCACCTCGTCGAACTTCATCGCGCGGATGATCGGCAGCGGGTTCTCCTGGCCGTCTACCACGCCCTGCTGCAGCGCCAGGTAGACTTCCGAAAACGCGATCGGCGTCGGATTGGCGCCCACGGCGCGCGGGAACATCAGCAGAAGCGGCGCATCCGGCACGCGAATCTTCATGCCTTTCATGTCGTCCGGGGTCAGCTTCGGCTCGTTGGCGGTGACGTGGCGTTGGCCGAAGTAGATCAGCCCCAGCGGCACGTGGCCGGTGGTCTCCTCATATCCTTGGGCAAGCTCCTGGAACAGGTCACTGCGCGAATAGGCCAACCAGTGGTCGAAGTCACGGAACACGAACGGGGCGCTTCCCAGCGCAATGGGCGGATAGGCGTTGCCGGCGAAGGCGTTGCCGGTGTAGATGAGGTCCACGGTGGCCAGGTCCAGCCCTTCGTTGAGCTCGACCTCGTTGCCCAGCTGCAACGATGGGAACACCTCGACGGTGTGGCGGCCGTCGCTGCGTTTCTCGATCTCTTCGGCGGCCCACTGCGCCCATTTGTGGTGGCTGTGGCTCGCCTCGTAGATATGCCCGAACACGAAGTCATCGGCGTGAACGGTGGAGGCCAGCGCCAGAGCCGCGACAAGCGTTGAGAGTTGATGACGTGCACGCATTGTTGTCTCCTTATTGGAATTCTCGACCAACACATGCAGTACACTGGGAATCACGAACTCGAGCAATTTGTTTGTCGCTTACCTCACCCATTGAAACTAAGGTACTGTTTTAAATAAGCAAGAAGACAACCCCCGAGTTTGGATGCATGACAACAAAGACCAAAGTTGACAAGACCAAAGTCGAAAGAATCAAGGCGCTGTATGACGACATGCACCACGCCATCCTGCGCGGGCAGTACCTGAGAGGCGCAAAGCTGCCTACCGAAGCGGCGCTTTCGATGCGCTACGGGCTCGGCCGCAGCGCGGTACGCGAAGTCACGGCGCGGCTGAAGGAAGAAGGGCTGGTGGTCGCACGCCAGGGCGCGGGGCTGTTCGTCGCCGCCCGTCCGGCCACCGCCCTGGACGCCCCGAGCTTCATCGATAGCCGCGACGATCTCGACGCGCTGTTCGATTTTCGCCTGCTGATCGAGACCGAGTCGGCGGCGCTGGCCGCCACCCGTCAGCGCCCAGGCGACATCGACCGCATCGAGGCGAAGGCGATGGCGCTTCGGCGGCTGTTCAGAAACGGCAAGCAGGGCACCCAGGAGGACTTCGACTTTCACCTCGAGATCGCCAAGACCGCCGGCAACAAGTTTCTCTTGAGTTCGCTTCTCACTCTCCAGACCGGGGTAATCTTCGGCGCCCGGTTCAGCCAGCCGAAATCCGAGCGCGATCTCATCCTTCACGCCCAGCAGGTCACTCAGGAGCACGACGAGATCGTCGTCGCGCTGCGCGCCCGCAGCGACACCCGCGCCCGCGCGGCCATGCGCCGCCATGTCCACGCCTCGCTCGGGCGCATCATGGCGTGACGCAGGCCCCTGGCGTCAGGCCAGCACCTGCGTCAGATGCGCGGCGTAGGCGGCGGTGTCGCGCTCGACGTTCGGCGCCTTGATCACGTCGTTGGCGATGAAGGTCGGCAGCGCCGACAGGCCGACGAACTCCTGGGACTTGTGAAACGGGAAGTAGACGCCGTCCACGCCTCGGCCTTCGAAGAAGTTGCCGGGCTCATCGAAGGCGGCCACGGGCGCGTTCCAGGTCAAGGACAGCAGGTAGCGGCGTCCTTGAAGGAGCCCGCCGCTGCCATACTGCTTGCTCGGGTCCTGGCGAGAGCGGCCATCGCTTGCGTAGAGCGCGCCATGTCCCGCAGTGAAGACCTCGTCGATATAGCGCTTGACCGTCCAGGGCGCGCCCATCCACCAGCCCGGCATCTGATAGACGAGCACGTCGGCCCAGAGAAACTTCTCCACCTCGACATCAAGCTCGTAGCCGTTCTCGATGACCGTCTCGCGTAGCTCGTGCCCTTGTTCGCTCAAGGTGCGCCAGGCCACGTCGTGCAGGGTATTGTTGAGCTCACCGCCAGAATGAGCGAAGGGCTTGCCACCATTAATCAACAGAATCTTCATCGATACGACGTCCTTTGAACGGAAATGATCGCGATCGTTTAGGGAACCCTGCAGGGTTCCTATGCTCGCCAGGGCGTCAGTATGGGCGAACCTCGTCATAGGAAAAACCGACGCGTTCGCAAGAGACTCTTGACGTTTCATCAACAAACGTCGTGAACTGGCCGGGTATCAATGCCGAACGCGAGACTCCCATGAAAACCACCCTCGAAGAGCAACGCGCCTTTGCCACCGTCGTGGACTGCGCCTCCATCACCGGGGCCGCCGAACAGCTCGGCATGACGGTGTCCGGCGTCAGCCGGGCGCTCAACCGTCTGGAGCGCAAGCTGGGCGCCACGCTCTTGCGTCGTACCACCCGACGCCTGGAGTTGACCCAGGAGGGGGAAACGTTTCTGGAGCACTGCCGGAGGATTCTACGCGCAGTGGACGTGGCGGAGGAGTCGGTTCGCGACCGCCACGGCCAGCCTCGGGGCCAGCTTCGCATCAACGCGGCGCCGAGCTTCATGCAGTTCGTGATCGTGCCGCTGATCGGGGAGTTTCGTGCCCGCTACCCGGGCATCCATCTTCAGCTCGATACCCATGACCGGTTCGTCGATCTGCTGGAACAGCGCGTCGACCTGGCGATCCGTATCGGCGAGCTCGACGACTCCTCTCTGCACGCGCGCCTGCTGGGCAAGAGCCCCCTTCGCCTGCTGGCAAGCCCTGGCTATCTCGCCCGCGTCGGCATCCCGGAAACGGTGGAGGATCTCGCCCATCACAGCCTTCTAGGGTTCAGCCAGCTCAATCATCTCAATCGCTGGCCTTTGCGCGGGGTCGACCGGGAGGACGTTCACATCGTCCCTACCCTGCTCGCCTCCAGCGGCAGCACCCTGATGGAGCTTGCGATTCAAGGCGAGGGCATCGTGTGCCTGGCGGACTTCATGACCCGGACCCCGCGTCGCACCCAAGCGCTGGTCGAGGTACTGCCCCAGCACAGCGTGCCCATGGCACAGGCGGTTCACGCCGTCTACTACCGCCAGGCTACGCTTTCGCAGCGGGCGCGACTGTTCATCGACTTTCTCGTCGAGCGCTTGGCAGGGCAATATCTGCAAGAGTGACGGCCCCCGGCGCGATTCGGTGCTAGGCTTTCGGTGATACCACCGTGAAGGTGGCTTTTGTCATGCACAAGGACCGTATCATGATCGACTCTATCGAAGAGCTGGAACGCATTCGACTGGCCTGCCACAAGAAGGTAACGCGAAGCTCGAGCCTGTCCGCCGGCGCCGCCATCATTCCCATTCCCGGGGTCGATATCGGCTCCGACGTTGCGATCCTGCTGCGCCTGATCCCGCAGATCAACGAGAAGTTCGGCCTGACGCCGGAGCAGATCGAGGCGCTGGACACCGAATCCAAGATAATGGTGATGACCGCGATCTCCAACGTCGGCAGCAAGATGGCGGGCAAGTACATCACCCGCAAGCTGATCGTCAACCTGCTGCAGAAGATGGGCTTCAAGATCGCCGCCAAGGGCACCTCGAAGTTCGTACCCTTCATCGGCAGCGCCGTGGCCGGTGGCATCAGCTACACCGCCATGAAGTACATGGGCAACAAGCACATCGAGGATTGCTACCAGATCGCCCTCGAAGCCCTGGAGCAGCGCAACTTCGACGCCGCCGAGCCCATCGACGTCACGCCGACAC
>NZ_JAMZBD010000286.1:0-4165 GCF_024158685.1 Halomonas sp. 707D4
AGCTGGTACCAGCGGGTGATGCCGGCGATCTGGTCGCGCTGGGGCGCCTTGGAGGCGATGGTGATCTGCCCGCCGATCTGATCGCGGGCCTCGAACAGCGTCACGTCGTGGCCGCGTTCGGCACACACGCGGGCCGCTTCCATGCCCGCGGGGCCGCCGCCGACGATGACCACCTTGCGCCTGGGCCCTTCGCTTTTCTCGATGATGTGGGGAAGCCCCATGTACTCCCGCGAGGTCGCGGCGTTCTGGATGCACAGCACGTCGAGGCCCTGGTACTGGCGGTCGATGCAGTAGTTGGCACCCACGCACTGCTTGATCTGGTCGATCTGGTTGTTCTTGATCTTGGCGATGATGTGGGGGTCGGCGATGTGGGCGCGCGTCATGCCGACCAGATCGACGTAGCCGCCTTCCAGAATCCGCTGGGCCTGGTTGGGGTCCTTGATGTTCTGGGCGTGGATGACCGGCACGCTGACCACTTCCTTGATGCCCGCCGCCAGGTGCAGAAACGGCTCCGGCGGGTAGGACATGTTGGGAATGACGTTGGCCAGCGTGTTGTGGGTATCGCAGCCCGAGCCCACCACGCCGAAGTAGTCGACCTTGCCGGTGGCGTCATAGTAGGCGGCGATGCGCTTCATTTCCTCGTGATCGAGGCCGTCCGGGTGGAACTCGTCGCCGGTGATGCGCATGCCGACCACGAAGTCGTCGCCGACCTCGGCGCGCACCGCCTTGAGCACCTCCATGCCGAAGCGCATGCGGTTCTCGAAGCTGCCGCCCCATTCGTCGGTACGCTTGTTGACCCGCGGGCTCCAGAACTGGTCGATCAGGTGCTGGTGCACCGCAGACAGCTCGACGCCGTCGAGGCCGCCTTCCTTCGCCCGGCGCGCGGCCTGGGCGAAGTCGCCGATGATGCGCCAGATCTCTTCGACCTCGATGGTCTTGCAGGTGGAGCGGTGCACCGGCTCGCGGATGCCGGAGGGCGAGAGCAGCGTCGACCAGTCGTAGCCGTCCCAGCGCGAGCGCCGCCCCATGTGGGTGATCTGGATCATGATCTTGCCGCCGTGCTTGTGCACGGCATTGGCGAGATTCTGGAAGTGCGGGATGATGCGGTCGGTGGAGAGGTTCACCGAGCTCCACCAGCCCTGGGGGCTGTCGATCGAGACGATCGACGAGCCGCCGCAGATGCACAGCCCGCAGCCACCCTTGGCCTTCTCCTCGTAGTACTTGACGTAGCGCTCGGTGGTCATGCCGCCGTCGGTGGCGTACACCTCGGCGTGGGCGGTGCTCACCACGCGGTTACGAATCGTCTGCTTGCCGATCTGGATCGGCTTGAACAGTGCCTCGAATGCCATGGCGCGATCCTCAGTTCAGGGGCGTGACGACGAACAGGCCGTGATCACAGCCTTCTTCGGCGCCGCTTTGGGTCTGCTTTGCCACCGTGCGCAGCGAGCTGCCCCGCGCGCTCAGGATCTGGTCCATGGCGCCGGCGAACCAGCCGGTGAACATGTACTCGATCTTGCGGTTCACCTTGCCCATCTGGTAGACGAAGGCACTGTGCTCCAGGCGCACCCGGGCGGTGCCGGCGTCGAGGTCGATCTCTTCGGTGATGAACAGCCCCCAGCCGCGCTGGGACAGCCGCTTCATGTAGTGCTCGAACACCTCCTCGCCTTCGAGGCCGTGCAGCTCGGCCTCCTTCTCGCACCAGTGCCAGGCGCTCTTGTAGCCGGCGTGGTAGAGGATCTCGGCGTACTTCGCCGGCCCCAGGGCGTCTTCGACGGCCATGTGGTTGTTGACGAAGAAGTGGCGCGGTACGTACAGCATCGGCAGCGCATCGGTCGTCCAGACGCCGGTCTCGCTGTCGACTTCGATCGGAAGTTCGGGAGTCATCTTGGTCACGGTTGCATTCCTTCCACTTATCGTTGTTCTCGCGTGCTCGCCCTCGAACCCGGGGCGGGCGTCGTTCATTCGCCCCAGACGTCCTTCAGGGTACGCATCCAGTTCTCGCCCATGATCTTTCTGACCTGCTGCTCGCTCATGCCGCGCCGCAGCAGGGCCTCGGTCAGGTTGGGGAACTCGCCGATGGTGCGGATGCCTTCGGGGTTGATGATCTTGCCGAAGTTGGTCAGCCGGCGGGCGTAGCCCTTGTCGTGGGTCAGCCACTCGAAGAAGTTCTGATCGTGGCCCTGGGTGAAGTCGGTGCCGATGCCGATGGCGTCCTCGCCGACGATGTTCATGATGTACTCGATCGCCTCGACGTAATCGTCGATGGTGGAGTCGACGCCCTTCTTGAGGAACGGGGTGAACATGGTCACGCCGACGAAGCCGCCGTGGTCGGCGATGAACTTGAGCTCCTCGTCGGACTTGTTGCGCGGGTGCTCCTTGAGCCCGGAGGGCAGGCAGTGGGAGTAGCACACCGGCTTCTTGGACTCGAGGATGACCTCCTCGGAGGTCTTGGCGCCGACGTGGGAGAGATCGCACAGCATGCCGACGCGGTTCATCTCGGCGACGATCTCGCGACCGAAGCCGGAGAGGCCGCCGTCGCGCTCGTAGCAGCCGGTGCCGACCAGGTTCTGGGTGTTGTAGCACATCTGCACGATGCCCACGCCGAGCTGCTTGAAGATCTCGACGTAGCCGATCTGGTCTTCGAACGCGTGGGCGTTCTGGAAGCCGAAGATGATGCCGGTCTTGCCCTCTTCCTTGGCGCGGGTGATATCGCGCGTGGTGCGCACCGGGCGCACCAGGTCGCTGCACTCCGCCATCAGCTGGTTGGAGGCGACGATGTTGTCGACGGTGGCCTTGAACCCTTCCCACACCGAGACGGTGCAGTTGGCCGCGGTCAAGCCCCCGCGACGCATGTCCTCGAGAAGCTCGCGGTTCCACTTGGCGATGATCAGGCCGTCGATGACGATGGCGTCTTGATGCAGTTCAGAAGGGCTCATAGGGGGCTCCATAATTGTTCATAGGGTGGAGCATAGCGCCGCGATGGCCCCGCTCTGCGCTTGGAAACGACGGCGGAAATTCCAAAAACGTCATCGTGGCGACCCGTTGACGTCCGGCCGTGGCGACGCGCCGCAGCTGGCGTGACAAGGCAAAAGAGCGCGGCCACAACGCAAGAAGCCGCCCGCAGGCGGCTTCTGGAAGGAGGCGACGCTCAGTTGATCAGCGGGACGCTGGCGAAGGTCGGCTCGCCCTGGGCGTAGGCCAGGGCCTGCAGCGCGCTCGAGGCGGGCTCGCCGCTGCCGGGCTCCACGCCCCAGTGCTGGATCAGGGCCGAGGAGGAGATCTTCGGGGCCTGGCGAGACTGGCAGCCCATGCGCTCGTCGCGCGGAGGAATGCCGAAGCACTCGCGATAGCACTTGGAGAAGTGCGGGGTGGAGACGAAACCGCAGATCGAGGCGATCTCGATGATCGAGAGCGAGGTCTGCTTCAACAGCTGGCGCGCTCGCACCAGGCGCAGTTTCAGGTAGTAGCGCGACGGCGAGCAGTGCAGGTAGCGCTGGAAGAGCCGCTCGAGCTGGCGCCGGGATACGTCGACGTAGCTTGCCAGCTCGTTGAGCTCCAAAGGCTCCTCGAGGTTGGACTCCATCAGCGCGACGATATCCAGAAGCTTCGGCTGGGTGGTGCCGAGCACGTGCTTGAGCGGCACGCGCTGCTGGTCGTTTTCGTTGCGCATGTGCTCGTAGATGAACATCTCGGAGATCCCCGCCGACAGGGCCTTGCCGTGGTCGTGGGCGATCAGGTTGAGCATCATGTCGAGCGGCGCGGTGCCGCCGGAGGCGGTGAAGCGGTCGCGGTCGATGGAAAAGAGCTTGGTGGTGAGCACGATCTTGGGGAAGGCTTCCTGCACCGAGGCCAGGCACTCCCAGTGGATGCTGGTCTCGTAGTGATCCAGAAGCCCTGCCTTGGCCAGCGCCCAGCTGCCGGTACAGATGGCGCCCAGGTGACGCAGCTGGCGCGACTGGGACTGCAGCCAGTGGATGTGCTCGCGGCTCACGCTGTGCTGCGGGGCGACGCCGCCGCAGACGATCACCCAGTCGAGCGCGAGCGGCGCCTGCATGGCGGCGTCCGGGGTCACGTTGAGCCCGTCGCTGGCGCGCACCGGCGAGCCGTCCTGGGTCAGCGTGTACCAGCGATAGAGCTCGCGACCGGCCAGCTGATTGGCCATGCG
>NZ_JAMZBD010000287.1:0-4143 GCF_024158685.1 Halomonas sp. 707D4
GACAGCGGCTCGAGCTCGTCGGCGGGCAGCGGCACGAACCCCGCCGCGCGCCCGATTCGCTGGCCCTGCTCGGACATGATCAGCTCAATGAAGGCGCGCTCCGCCGGCGGCAGCGCCTCGCCGGGCGCCACGTTCACGTAGAGATAGAGATAGCGCGACAGGGGGTACTCGCCGCTCTGAATCGTTTCCGGCGTGGGCATGATGGTCTCGCCGGCGGCATCGATCAGTCCGAGCGGCTGCACCATCGGCGTCAGGTGATGATAGCCAGTGTAGCCCATCGACCGGGGCGATTCGCCGACGGCGGCGACCACGGCGGCGGAACCGGGGTATTCGCTGATATCGTTGCGAAAGTGCCCGCCGCAAAGCGCCCGCTGGCGAAAGAGATCATGAGTGCCGGAGGCCAGGTTGCGCCCGTGAAGCGCGATTCGCCCGTAAGGCCAGTCGCCGGCCGGCACGATCTCCTCCCAGCGGCTCACGGGGCCCGGCGCGCCACAGGCCCGGGTGGTGGAGAAGATCGCGTCCAGCGTCGAAAGCGTCAGCGCCTTCAGCGGGTTATGACGATGGACCACCACCACCAGGGCGTCGCGAGCGACGCGCAGCTCCACGGGCGCGTAACCGTAGCGGCGCTGAAACTGCTCGCGCTCCTCCGGGCTCATGGGGCGCGACATGGGCGCCAGGCGCGTGGTGCCCGCCACCAGCGCCGAGGGCGCGATCGACGAGCCGCCGGCCTGGAACTGCACGTTGATGCCCGGATGGCGGGTGGTCAGCGCCTCGCCCCAGCGCAGCACGAGGCTCGCCATGGTGTCCGAGCCGGTCGCGCCCAGCGTGCCGCTGACCGGAGCGGCCGCCCAGGCGGGCGCGGCAAGCCATAAAAGCAGCCAGAGTGTCAGGTGGGCGCAGGATCGATCGGGCCTGATGCAACGCTTCAAACGCTATTCCTCTTGTGGTTAACTGGCGCCCGCTCGACGGCGCTGGCGACGCGCCACCGTCGGGTTCGTGTACAACAACAACCCAATGAAGTGACTACCTCATGACACCGCTCGACAACGACCTGGACGACGTGCCCGCCCCGCAGGGGCAGCTCACGCTCAAATTACTGGCTTCGCGTCAGGATACCAACCTTTACGGCGACATTCCCGGCGGCTGGCTGGTGAATCGCATGGACCAGGCGGCGGAGCTGGCCGCCGGGCGCGAGGCGGGCGGGCGCACCGCGACGGTAGCGATCGAGTCGATGGACTTTTTGAGTCCGGTGCGGGTCGGGTCGGTGGTGAGCGTCTATACCCAGGTGCGCGAGATCGGCCACAGCTCGATCAAGCTCGATGTCGAAGTGTGGGTGCGCCCGCCGCTGGGGCGCCATTTCGAGGAGCGCCAGAAAGTGACCGAGGCGCGCTTCGTGGTGGTGGCCCTCGACGACAACGGGCGCATTCGCGCGGTGCACGGCGACTGATCCGCCGGGCACGAAAAAGGGCGCAATAAAAAGGGCGCTTGCGCGCCCTTGTCGATCCTTGGGGTTTGTCAGGCGCCGATGGCGTCGCGCCCCTTGAAGTAGGCGTACTCGCCGATGTCGCTGAACGGGCGCATCAGCTGCTGGAACGCCCGGTAGGATTCGTAGACCCGGCGCGACTCTTCGTCGTTCTCGGTCTGGGTCTGGATCACCTGCTGGGACGCCTCGAACAGCGCCTGCATGACGTCCTCCGGGAAGGTGCGAAGCTCGACGCCGTGCTCGTCGACCAGGGTTTCCAGCGCCTGGGCGTTGTGGAAGGCGAACTCGGTGAACATCGCCAGGTTCGACGCCCGCGCTGCCTCGCGGATCACCGCCTGCAGGTCTTCCGGCAGCTCGTTCCAGGCATCCAGGTTGATCATGGTCTCGACCAGCGCGCAGGGCTCGTTCCACACCGAGGTGTAGTAGTAGTCCGCCACCTGATGCAGGCCGAAGGCCATGTCATTGTAGGGGCCGACCCAGTCGGCGGCGTCGAGCACGCCGGTCTGAAGGGAGGTGAAGATCTCCGAGCCCGGCAGGTTCACGGTGCTCACGCCGATGGCGTTCATCGCCTCGCCGGCAAGACCCGGCAGGCGCAGGCGCAGGCCCTGCATGTCGGCCAGCGAGTTGATCTCCTTCTTGAACCAGCCGGCCATCTGCGGGCCGGTGTTGCCCACCGCGAAGGGCTTGAGGTTGTGGTTGGCGTAGACCTCGTCCCACAGCTCCTGGCCGCCGCCGTGGTAGATCCAGGCGTTCATCTCGGTGGTGGTCATGCCGAACGGCACGGCGGTGAAGAACTGCGACGCCGCGACCTTGCCGCGCCAGTAGTAGGGCGTGGAGTGGCCCATCTCGGCGGTCCCGGCGGCAACGGCGTCGAACACCTCGAGGGCCGGCACCAGCTCACCGGCGCCGTGCACGCGAATGCGCATGCGCCCGTTGGAGAGCTCCTCGACCCGGCGGGCGAAGTCGTTGGCACCGGTACCCAGTGCCGGGAAGTTCTTCGGCCAGGAGGTGACCATGTCCCAGGTGTAGGTTTCCTGGGCCTGGGCGGTGGCGACGAAGGGCGCGGCGGCGACACCGGCGGCGCCGAAGCCGGCGGTTTTCAGAAATTGGCGGCGTTGCATGGCGGGTTCTACTCCAGCAGGAAGTTTTTTATAGAAGTGTGCGTGGTTCAGCGTCCGCCGAGCAGTATGCGTCAGTTGGGTTTTATTGGGCAAGCGGGCCTAAAGTGGAGTGAGCTTGGCAAACCCGAGCACCAGCCACTTCACGCCTTCGCCTTCGAAGCTGACCTGTACCCGGGCTCGCGCGCCCTCGCCCTCGGCGTTGAGGATCATGCCCTCGCCGAACACCGGGTGGCTGACGCGCTGGCCGACGTGCAGGGCGGGCAGGTCGTCATGCGCATCAACAGAGCTTTGCGCGTAGCTCGGCCGCGAAGCGGTCACCGGGCGCGAGACGTGGCCGCGCAGGCGCACCTCTTCCAGCAGGTGCGGCGGCAATTCGCGCAGAAAGCGCGACGGGCGCGGAAACACCTCCTTGCCGTGCAGCCGCCGGGTCTCGGCGTGGGTGAGATAGAGCTTCTGCATGGCGCGGGTCACGCCGACGTAGCAGAGCCTGCGCTCCTCCTCGAGCCGGCCCGGCTCCTCCACCGACATCTTGTGCGGAAAGAGGCCCTCTTCCACGCCGGCGATGAACACCACCGGGAACTCCAGGCCCTTGGCGGAATGCAGGGTCATCAGCTGCACGCTGTCCTCGAACTCCTCGGCCTCGTGGTCGCCGGCGTTGAGCGCGGCTTCCGACAGAAACGCCTCGAGCGCCACCATGCCCTCGCCGGCCTCCGGGGTCTCGAACGCGTCGCCCTGGGTGAAGGCGCGCGCGGCGGTGACCAACTCCTCCAGGTTCTCGACCCGCGCCTGGCCCTTCTCGCCGCGCTCGCTCTTGTGGTGCTCGATCAGCCCGGTGTGCTCGATGACGTGGTCGATGATCTCGTGAAGCGCCAGGCCCGCGGCGTCGTTGTCGAGCTGCTCGATCAGGTTGGTGAACGCCTTTACCGCGTTGCCCGCCCGGCCCTTGAGCGTGCCGTCACCCAGGGCATCGTGAAGCGCCTGCCAGAGCGATATGCTCTCGAGGCGCGCGCGGTGGCGCACGATCTCGACGGTGCGCGTGCCGATGCCCCGGGTGGGCACGTTGATCACCCGCTCAAGCGAAGCGTCGTCGTCGCGGTTGAGCAGAAGCCGCAGGTAGGCCAGCGCGTTCTTGATCTCCAGGCGCTCGTAGAAGCGGTGGCCGCCGTAGATGCGATACGGCATGCCCTGGCGGATCAGCGTCTCCTCGATCAGCCGCGACTGGGCGTTGGAGCGGTACAGGATCGCCACGTCCCGGCGGTTGATGCCCTCGTCGACCTTCTCCTTGATGGTATCGACGATGTAGCGCGCCTCTTCCAGGTCGTTGAAGCCGGCGTAGACCGAGATCGGCTCGCCTTCGACGCCGTCGGTCCACAGGTTCTTGCCCATGCGCTCGCTGTTGTGGCTGATCAGGGCGTTGGCGGCGTCGAGAATCGCGCTGGTGGAGCGGTAGTTCTGTTCCAGGCGCACGGTCTTGGTGTTCGGGAACTCCTCCTCGAAGCGGCGGATGTTCTCGATCTTCGCCCCGCGCCAGCCGTAGAT
>NZ_JAMZBD010000288.1:0-4137 GCF_024158685.1 Halomonas sp. 707D4
ACGACCGATAGGGTATAAACGTCCCTAGCCATTTTGTCTCTCGGCCGATCGTTTTTGGCCCGTACCGAGAATTGTCCGATGCCTTTGAACCGTCGTCGCTTTCTAGCGCTCGCCATGGGCTGGCCTGCCATGGCCAGTGCCTCCGTCAACGCGCCCGCCTCCACGTACCAGCCCAGCGACTTGATCCGAACGTTGCTCGACAGCGCCGCCAAGCCGCGTCACAGCAACGAACTCTGGGTGCTGATCGACGACCGGGAATCGGTATTGAGCGTTTTCCGCGGCGACGCCTTGATCGAGCGTTACGCGCCGATTTCGCTGGGGCGGGGCGGGGCTAGAACGCAGCGGGTACGCGGTGACAACACCACGCCGCTGGGCGAGTTTCGCGTTTATCGCTTCAACCGCGAAAGTCGCTGGCATATCTTCATCGGTATCGATTATCCTACGCCGCCTCACGCGCGCATGGCGCTCGAGGCCGGTATCTACTCCCAGGCCGATTACGAGGCGTATTTCGACGCCTACCGCCGCTTCGGGTACCCCCCGCAGGAGACTGCCCTGGGGGGCGCCATCGGCATACACGGGCTGGGCTCCGCCGACCCGGAAATTCACGGGCGTTATCACTGGACTCAGGGTTGCATCGCGGTCACCAACGAACAGATCGAACGCATCGCGTCGCTCGTAGATGTTGGCACCCGCGTCGTGATCCGCTAGTATGATAGCGGTCCATAAGGAAGTTTCAGGTTTAAAACAGGTGGCTATGGACAAGCGCTGTGGACTAATATAAAACAGCGTTTGACTTGAGCCGGATGACGTAAGTCATTGGCGCCAGTCACTGTAAAGAACCTGCACCGCAGGTAGACAAAACCAAGCTGACCTTCTAGCCTTCGTTTTGTCATACCTTCAACGTAGTACCCAAGGAAGACTCAAGGAGAACATCATGACTCTGAAGACTGCTCTGAAAATGACCGCTGCTGCTGCTTCTCTGGCCGTTCTGGCTGGCTGTGCTTCTACCAGCGCTCTGGAAGAAGTTCGCATGACTGCCGAATCTGCCCAGGCTGACGCCGCAGAAGCTCGCAGCATGGCTTCACAGGCTCTGAACACTGCAAACCAGGCTCAGCGCGACGCGCAAGCCGCTCTGCAGATGTCCGAGCAGAACCGTGAAGAAATGAGCCGTCAGTTCCAGCGCTCCATGCAGAAGTAATTCTGCATGGACCACTGAGTACCCACTGGGCTCAGCGGTCTGCGTAAGCTGTGAAAAACCCCGCCTTGTGCGGGGTTTTTTATTGCCCATTCTTTATTGCTCGTTCAAGGCAGCGCCATGAAGCGGGGATGAAAAGGGAAGCTGGGGTGAAAAGGAAGCGGGCATGAAAAAGCGGCTACCGCTGAGCGGTAGCCGCTGATCACTTCAGGGCTCGTCAGACGTCGCTGTCGCGCTCGACCACGGCGCTGAGCTCCACTTCCTGGAAAAGGCCTTCGCGCTCGGAAGGAGCCTGCTCGGCGGGCGATTCGGCTTCCGCCGCCGGCGCCTGCGGACCGTACAGGGCCACGAAGCGACCGTTGGGTGATTCCACCGCGCGCTTCACCTGGGCGTAATCCACCTCGATCTCTTCCTGGGTGAGGGCCTCGATGCGCTCGATGGCGTTGAGCAGCGGTTCGAAATCGCCTACGTTCTCCTCGAGCTGCGGGTAGGACTGCACGTAAAGCGTGCCATCGGCGCCCCAGCCGGCTTTGAACGGCGCATCCATCAGGTTGACCTGGGTGCCGCTCGGAACCCGCTCCCAGAGCGACTCGATGTCTTCCGGATACATGCGAATGCAGCCACGGCTGGCGCGCATGCCCACGCCGTCGGGGCGGTTGGTGCCGTGAATCAGGTAGCTCGGCATGCCCAGAAGGATCGCGTGACGACCCAGCGGGTTGTCCGGGCCGGCGGGCACCACCGCAGGAGCGGGCTCACCACGCTCGGCGGCCTCGCGGCGCATGGAGGCGGGGGGCGACCAGGCCGGATCCTTCACCTTGACGGTAGTGCGGGTCAGGCCCACTGGAGTGGCGAACTCCTCGCGACCGACGCTGACCGGGTAGGTCTCGACGATGCCGGGGTTGTCCTCCGGGTAGTAGTAAAGGCGCAGCTCCGACAGGTTGACCACGATGCCCTTGCGCTCCGCCGGCGGCAGGATGTACTGGGCAGGAATCACCACCTCGGTGCCTTCGCCGGGTACCCAGAGGCTCACGTCCGGGTTGGCCATGCGAATCTCTTCGTAGCCGATGTTGTGGCGTCTGGCGATGTCGAGCAGCGTCTCTTCCGGGTTTTCCACGGTGACGGTGTAGTACTGGCCGACGATGTCGCCTTCGTCCGGCAGACGGTAGTGGCCGCGCGGCAGCTCGCGCTGGGCCTCGACCTGCTCGGCGCTGGCCAGCGCCTGGGCGTCCAGACCCTGGGTGGCGACGGTCGGTGCGTCACCACTTTGCTGTGCGTAGACCGGCCCGGCGAGGCTTGCGGCCATCAGGACCGCAAGGCTCGTGGGTCCCCAGAGAGTAAAGGTGCGTCGTGTGTTCATGGTCGTTCCTAATGAGTTAATCCACCGCTAAGTCGCGTCTTCAGTCGAGCCAATCCGCTTGTCATGCGGCTTAGGTCTAAGTGTGCCCCAAGGCTTACGCCGCCGCTACTTTTTGGTTGAGCTTCCCCAGCAGGTTTTCGATGACCTCGAAGCGCTGATCGAAGGTTTCCATGGGAAATTCGAACCTCAGCGTGTCCGCGCCGTCGAGGCGATAGTGCTGCGAGGAGGTCTGGATCAGGTTGACCAGCGTCAGCGGGTCGACCTGCGTCGTGTTCTCGAAGAGCACGCGTCCTCGGGTATCACCGGCCTCGATGCGCGCGATGCCCAGCGGTTCGGCCCGATGGCGAAGCCGGGTCTGGCGAATGAGGTTCTTGAGCGCAGCGGGCAACAGGCCAAAGCGATCGATCAGTTCCACCTGCAGCTCCTTGAGCTCGGCGTCGCTTCGGGTGTTGGCGATACGCTTGTACATCACCAGTCGCTGCTGTACATCATGAATATAGTCGCTGGGGATCAAGGCGGGTAGGTTCAGGCTGATTTCCAGGCCGCTATCGAACGGCGCCTCGATGTTGGGCGTCTTGCCGGCCCGAATCGCCTTCACCGCCCGGTCGAGCATCTCCATGTAGAGAGTGTAGCCGACGGTCTCCATCTGGCCGCTCTGCTCGTCGCCGAGAAGCTCGCCGGCGCCGCGAATCTCCATGTCGTGACTGGCGAGCGTGAAGCCCGCACCCAGGTCGACGGAGGCACTGATCGCTTCGAGGCGCTTGACCGCGTCCCGGGTCATCGCCTTGGGTGGGGGAGTGAGCAGGTAGGCATAGGCCTGGTGATGGCTTCGGCCCACGCGCCCGCGCAGCTGGTGAAGCTGGGCGAGGCCGAACTTGTCCGCGCGCTCGATGAGGATGGTGTTGGCGCTCGGAACGTCGATGCCGGTCTCGATGATGGTCGAGCACACCAGCACGTTGAAACGACGGTGGTAGAAATCCGACATCACCCGCTCGAGGCTTCGCTCCGGCAGCTGGCCGTGGGCCACGCCGACGCGCGCCTCGGGCACCAGCTCGCGAATCTTCTCGGCGGCGTTCTCGATGGTCTTCACTTCGTTGTGCAGGAAGTAGACCTGGCCACCGCGAAGTAGCTCGCGCAGAAGCGCTTCCTTGATCAGGCTTTCGTTGTGCTGCTGCACGAACGTCTTCACCGACAGCCGCTTGGCCGGCGGGGTGGCGATGACCGAGAGATCGCGAATGCCGCTCATCGCCATGTTGAGCGTGCGCGGGATCGGCGTGGCGGTCAGCGTGAGAATGTCGATCTCGGCGCGCAGGCTCTTGAGCTTCTCCTTTTGCGCGACGCCGAAGCGGTGCTCCTCGTCGATGATCAAAAGCCCCATCTTGGGCAGTTCGACGCTCTTCGACAAAAGCTTGTGGGTGCCGATGACGATATCCGCGTGCCCCTCCTTGATGTTCTCGAGCGTCTTGGTCATCTCCTTGCCGCCGGTGAAGCGCGAGATCAGGCTGATGTTGACGGCGGTGTCGGCGAAGCGGTCGCGGAAGTTCTCGAAGTGCTGGCGGGCGAGCAGGGTGGTGGGCACCAGTAC
>NZ_JAMZBD010000289.1:0-4133 GCF_024158685.1 Halomonas sp. 707D4
TCACCGAGCCTTCGATGCTGGGCTAGGAGAGGGTCGCCGCCCGGCTGACGGGCGGCGAGGGGGGTCAAAGCAGGGCGTCGAGCTTCTGCTTCAGCAGGCCGTTGACCTGTTGCGGGTTGGCGGTGCCGCGCGAGGCCTTCATCACCTGGCCGACGAAGTAGCCGATCATCTTGCCGCGCTTGTCCGGCTCCGCGTCGCGGTACTGGGCGACCTGGGCGGGACTTTCGGCGATCACCTGGTCGATCATCGCCTCGATGGCGCCGCTGTCGGTCACCTGCTTCAGGCCCTTGGACTCGATCACCTCGTCGGCGCTGCCGCCCTGGCCGTTCCACAACGCCTGGAAGACCTCCTTGGCGGCCTTGCCGTTGATGGTGCCGTCGACCACGCGCCCGATCAGCCCGCCGAGCTGCTGGGCGGAGACCGGACTCTGGTGAATGGCGAGGCTCTCGCGGTTCAGGGCGCCGGAAAGCTCGCCCTGCACCCAGTTGGCGGCCTGCTTGGCATCGCCGCACACCTGGTACGCCTCTTCGAAGAACTCCGCCATCTCGCGGCTTGTCGCGAGCACGTTGGCGTCATAGGCCGAAAGCCCGAGCTCGCTCTGAAAGCGCGCGCGCTTGTCCGCGGGCAGCTCCGGCAGCAGGGTCTTCAGGTGGTCGAGGTAGGCCTGGTCGAGCACCACCGGCAGAAGGTCCGGGCAAGGGAAATAGCGGTAGTCGTTGGCTTCTTCCTTGGTGCGCATGCTGCGCGTCTCGTCGCGCTCCGGGTCGAACAGGCGCGTCTCCTGGACCACCTTGCCGCCATCCTCGATCAGCTCGATCTGGCGTTCGACCTCGAAGGCGATGGCGCGCTCGACGAAGCGAAACGAGTTGACGTTCTTGATCTCGGCGCGGGTGCCAAACGCCTCCTGGCCCTTGGGGCGCACCGAGACGTTGACGTCGCAGCGCATCGAGCCTTCCGCCATGTTGCCGTCGGAGATGCCCAGGTAGGTGACGATCGAGTGGATCGCCTTCAGGTACGCCGCGGCTTCCTTGGCGCTGCGCATGTCCGGCTCGGAGACGATCTCCAGAAGCGGGGTGCCGGCACGGTTGAGATCGATGCCGGTCATGCCCTGGAAGTCCTCGTGCAACGACTTGCCGGCGTCCTCCTCCAGGTGGGCGTGGTGGATGCGGATGCGCTTGGTGACGTCGTCGTCCAGAGTGATCTCGACCTCGCCGGCGCCGACGATCGGGTGATACATCTGGCTGGTCTGGTAGCCCTTGGGCAGGTCCGGGTAGAAGTAGTTCTTGCGATCGAACACCGAGACTTCCGGAATCTCGGCGTGTACCGCGAGGCCGAACTGCACCGCCATCGCCACCGCCTGCTCGTTGAGCACGGGAAGCGAGCCGGGCAGGCCCAGGTCCACCGCGCTCGCCTGGGTGTTGGGTTCGCTTCCGAAGGCGGTGGACGAGCCGGAGAAGATCTTCGAGCGGGTAGCGAGCTGAACGTGGACCTCGAGCCCAATTACGGTTTCCCATTGCATCAGGCGTTCTCCTCGGCGAGTGCGGGAAGGTGACGGTGCCAGTCGGTGGCTTGCTGGAACTGGTGGGCGACGTTCAGAAGCTGCGCCTCGGCGAAGTGGGTGCCGAGGATCTGCAGGCCCACCGGGCGGCCATGGGCGAAGCCCGCCGGCACGCTGATGCCGGGAATGCCCGCGAGGTTCACGGCGATGGTGTAGATATCCTGCAGGTACATCGACACCGGGTCCTTCTTGGCGCCCAGGTCGAACGCGGTGGTGGGGGCTGCCGGGCCCATCAGCACGTCGACGTCCTCGAAGGCGTCCAGGAAGTCCTGGCGGATCAGGCGGCGCACCTTCTGCGCCTTAATGTAGTAGGCATCGAAGAATCCTTCCGAGAGCGTGTGGGTGCCGATCAGGATGCGTCGCTTGACCTCCTCGCCGAAGCCCTCCTGGCGGGTGCGGGTGTAGAGGTCGATCAGGTCCTTGGGGTCCTCGCAGCGGTGGCCGAAGCGCACGCCATCGAAGCGTGACAGGTTCGACGAGGCCTCCGCCGGGGCGATGACGTAGTAGGCCGGGATGGCGTAGTGGGTATGCGGCAGGCTGACCTCGCGCACGGTGGCACCCAGCGACTCGTACACCTTGACCGCCTCGCGCACGGCGCGCTCGACGTCGGCATCGAGGCCGTCACCGAAATACTCCTTGGGCAGGCCGATCTTGAGCCCGGACAGCGGTGCGTCGAGGCTCTCGGTGTAGTCCGGCACGCCCCGGGCGGCGCTGGTAGAGTCACGCACGTCGTGGCCGGCGATGACGTTCATCAGGTGCGCGCAGTCGGAGGCCGAACGCGCCATGGGGCCGGCCTGGTCGAGGCTCGAGGCGTAGGCGATCATGCCGTAGCGCGAGACGCGCCCGTAGGTGGGCTTGAGGCCGGTGATGCCGCAGAACGCCGCCGGCTGGCGGATCGAGCCGCCGGTGTCGGTTCCCAGTGCGGCCGGCACCAGTCCCGCCGCCACGGCGGCGGCGCTGCCGCCGGAGCTTCCGCCGGGCACGGCCTTGAGATCCCAGGGGTTCTTCACCGGGCCATAGTGGCTGTTCTCGTTGGAGGAGCCCATGGCGAACTCGTCCATGTTGGTCTTGCCCAGGCTCACGGTATGCGCGGCCGCGAGCTTCTCCACCACGGTGGCGTCGTAAGGGGCGACGAAGTTGTCGAGCATCTTCGAGCCGCAGCTGGTCTTCACGCCCTGGGTACAGAAGATGTCCTTGAGCGCCAGCGGAATGCCGGCGAGCGCGTGGGCGTTGCCATCGGCGCGAGCCTTGTCGGCGGCCTCGGCGGCGTTGAGCGCGCGCTCGGCGGTCACGCTGATGAAGCTGTTGAGCTTGCCATCGAGGCGCTCGATGCGCTGCAGGTAGTGCGCGGTGATCTCGCGGCTCGAGAGCTCGCCGCTTTTCAGGGCGGCGGCCAGCTGGGTGACGGTTTGATCATGCATGACCCAAAAGCTCCGTTCGGGACGAATGTAAAAAAGCCAGGAAGGAGGGTGTGCGCATCGCTTATTCGACCACGCGAGGCACGAGGTAGAGCCCCTCCTCGGTGGCCGGCGCGCAGCGCTGGTACTGCTCGCGCCGGTCGGTTTCGGTGACCTCGTCGGCGCGCAGGCGCTGGGTGGCATCGAGCGGGTGGGCAAGAGGGGCGACGTTATCGGTATTGACCTGTTGAAGCTGGTCGACCATCTCCAGGATCCGGCTCAAGTCGTCCACGAAGCGGTTGGCCTGGTCGTCGCTGATGGCGAGTCGGGCCAGGTGGGCGGCCCGGCGCACATGGGATTCTTCAAGCGCCATGATCAAGGTATCCTCGCAAGCGTAAGGGAACGTATGTCGCAACGAGCGGTATACATACGGTCATCTTGAATTCGTCTGACGGGGCAGACGTGGAAAATAGCCGCAAAAGGTACCATACAATGGCCGCCGCGGGCAGGGGAGCGACTCGCGCTTGCTGCCGGCGGGTTGCGGTGATACCGTTTGCATCCGCACAGGGTTCCCGGTCTGCACTAGGTAACAACATCCATGTTCAAACGCTTGAGGGGGCTGTTTTCCAGCGATCTGTCGATCGACCTGGGTACGGCCAACACACTGATTTATGTTCGCGGTCGCGGTATCGTTCTCGACGAGCCTTCCGTGGTCGCCATTCGCCAGTCCGGCAACATGCGAAGCGTCGCCTCGGTGGGCGCCGATGCCAAGCGCATGCTCGGCCGCACCCCCGGCAACATCACGGCGATCCGGCCGATGAAGGATGGCGTCATCGCCGACTTCACCGTCACCGAGCAGATGCTCCAGCACTTCATCCGCAAGGTTCATCAGAGCACGTTCCTGACGCCCAGCCCGCGCGTGCTGGTGTGCGTACCCTGCATGTCCACCCAGGTCGAGCGGCGCGCGATTCGTGAATCCGCCGAAGGCGCGGGTGCACGGGAAGTCTTCCTGATCGAGGAGCCCATGGCGGCGGCGATCGGCGCGGGGCTGCCGGTCGAGGAAGCCCAGGGGTCGATGGTCGTCGACATCGGCGGCGGCACCACCGAGATCGCCATCATCTCGCTCAACGGCGTGGTCTACTCCGAATCCATCCGCGTAGGCGGCGACCGTTTCGACG
>NZ_JAMZBD010000290.1:0-4118 GCF_024158685.1 Halomonas sp. 707D4
GTCTGGAGCCGTGCCCGCCGGTACTGACCATCGGCGAGGCGAGCGCCCGGCGCGAGACGGATCTCGACTGGCAGGCCGCGCTCGATCACCCGGCGCTCGATCAGGCCCCGCCCAGGCTCTCGTCGGAGGCGCCATTTCTGCAGATGTTCACCTCGGGTACCGTGGGCAAGCCCAAGGGGGTGGCGGTACCGCTCAAGGCGATGATGGCCTTCGCGCTCTACATGGAACTTGCCGTCGATCTCAAGCGCGAGGACCGGTTCTGGAACATGGCCGACCCGGGCTGGGCCTACGGGCTCTACTACGCCATCGTCGGGCCCTTGCTGCTCGGTGCCACCACGCACTTCTGCGAGGCGGGCTTCAGCGCCGAGGGGGCGCTTGCCTTCATGCAGCGCCACCGCATCACCAACTTCGCCGCCGCGCCGACGGCGTACCGGCTGATGAAGGCCTCCGCCCTGTTCGACGAGGCCCATCGAACGCTCGCGCTTCGCGCGGCGAGCTCGGCGGGCGAGCCGCTCAATACCGAGGTGGTCAACTGGGTGGAGGCGTCCCTGGGCTGCCCGGTGATGGACCACTACGGCCAGACCGAGACCGGCATGACCTGCAACAATCATCATCGTCTCGAGCACCCCAAGCATGTCGGCGGCATGGGCGTACCGCTGCCGGGCTATCGGCTGGCGATCCTCGATGCCGAGTACAACGAGCTGCCGCCGGGCCAGCCCGGCGTGCTGGCGGTGGACATCGACCGTTCGCCGGTCCATTTCTTCCCGGGCTACACCTGGCAGGAGAAGGATCCGTTCGTGAAGGGCTACTACCTGACCGGCGACGTGGTGGTGCAAAACGAGGACGGCACCTTCCAGTTCGCCGGCCGCGACGACGACATCATCACCACCGCGGGCTATCGAGTGGGGCCGACGGACGTCGAGAACAGCGTGATGACCCACCCGGCGGTGGCGGAGTCGGCGGCGGTGGGCAAACTCGACGAGATTCGCGGCGAGATCATCAAGTCCTTCGTCGTGTTGCGGGCGGGATTCGAACCCAGCGAGGCGCTGGCCGACGAGATCCGCACGCGGGTGCGCGAGCGCCTCTCGACCCACGCCTTCCCGCGGGAGGTCGAGTTCGTCGACGAGCTGCCGAAGACCCCGAGCGGCAAGATCCAGCGCTTCAAGCTGCGCGCCCAGGCGAACGCGCCGGCGACTTTCTGATACATGGCCTACAAAGGACTCCAAGGTGGATATACGCAATCGATGCTTTCTGATCACCGGCGCCGCCTCGGGTCTGGGCGCCGCGACCGCTGCGCGCTTGATCGACCTGGGCGGCAAGGTGGTGCTGTGTGACCTGAGCGACGGCGTCTTCGATCAGGCCAAGGCGCTTGGCGAGCGCGCCCGGGCAGTGAAGGGCGACGTGACCTCGGGCGAGCAGATGGCCGAGGCGTTCGAGGCCGCCGTCGCGCTGGGCGGCGAGCACGGGCTTGCCGGCGTGGTCCACTGCGCGGGCGTGGTGAGCGTGGCCAAGCTGGTCGACCGGGAAGGACACCCGGCGGATCTCGACGCCTACGCCCGAACGATCCAGATCAACCTGGTGGGGACCTTCAACGTTATGCGCCTGGCCGCTGCCGCCATGGCCAAAAACGCGCCGTGTTCCAGCGGCGAGCGCGGGGTGATCGTCAATACCGCATCGATCGCCGCCTTCGATGGCCAGGTGGGGCAGTGCGCCTACAGCGCCTCCAAGGCGGGCGTGGTGGGCATGAGCCTGCCCGCCGCCCGGGAGCTTTCACGCCACGCCATCCGCGTCATGGCCATCGCCCCGGGGGTGTTCGAGACGCCGATGATGAGCGAGATCCCGCGCGAGGCCCATGATGCGCTGGTCGCCGGCGTGCCCTTTCCCAAACGGCTGGGGCGCGCCGAGGAGTTTGCGCTGCTCGCCGAGCAGATCATCACCAACCCGATGCTCAATGGCGAGGTGATCCGTCTGGATGGTGGCATTCGCATGCAGTAAGGGACTCCCCCTTCAAGACTCGTCGCTTTTCGCGGCGAGTTTTTTTATGCGCGAGCGAACGTGATCGCGGCGTATTCGACTAAAGAGAGCAGCTGAATGGCTGTGTACCTTCGGTCCTTGGCTTGACGCAAGGATCGGTGCACGCTAATTTCAAACGATTGTTTGAAAGCGAGTCGATGCGTTTATCGTGGCTCTCAGCACCCTTTTGGAGAACACCCATGCCCCGTTATCAAGCCCCGCTGCGTGACCTGCGGTTCGTCATGGACGAACTTCTCGACTACCCCGCTCACTATGCCGTGCTCGGCAAGGGTGAGGACGCCTCGCCCGACGTGGTGAGCGCGATTCTCGAAGAGGGCGGGCGCTTTGCGCGCGAAGTGCTGCTGCCCCTCAACCAGAGCGGCGACGAGCAGGGCTGCCGGCGACTCGACAATGGCGATGTGAAAGCCCCGGACGGTTTTCGTGAGGCTTACCGCCAGTACGTCGAAGGCGGTTGGCCGAGTCTGGCCGCCGACCCCGAGCACGGGGGACAGGGGCTGCCGGCGTCTCTTGCCATGGCGCTGTCGGAAATGATCTGTGCCAGCAACCTGGCCTGGGGCATGTATCCTGGGCTATCCCATGGCGCCGCCGATGCGCTGCGCCACCACGGCAGCGACGCGCAGCAGGCCACCTATCTCACCAAGCTGGTGGAAGGTACCTGGACCGGCACCATGTGTCTGACCGAACCGCACTGCGGCACCGACCTTGGCCTGATCAAGACCCGCGCGGTGCCCGCCGAGGGCGATGCCTACCGTATCACCGGCACCAAGATCTTCATCTCCGCCGGCGAGCACGACCTGGCCGAGAACATCGTCCATCTGGTGCTGGCGAAACTGCCGGATGCGCCGGAAGGCTCGAAGGGCATCTCGCTGTTCGTGGTACCCAAGTTCCTGCCGGATGGCGACAGCAATCCCGGCGAGCGCAACGGCGTGGTCTGTGGGTCGCTCGAACACAAGATGGGCATTCACGGCAACGCTACCTGCGTGATGAACTTCGACGATGCCACCGGTTATCTGGTCGGCCCGCCCCACAAGGGGTTGGCGTGCATGTTCACCATGATGAACGCGGCGCGCCTGGGGGTGGGCATCCAGGGACTCGGGCTGATCGAGGCGAGCTTCCAGAACTCGCTCGCCTACGCCCGCGACCGGCTGCAGATGCGCGCGCTCTCCGGCAAGAAGGTCCCGGAGAAACCCGCCGACCCGATCATTCACCATCCGGACGTGCGGCGCATGCTGCTCACCCAAAAGGCCTTCGCCGAAGGCGGGCGGATGCTGGTGCTCTACGCGGCGCAGCTGCTGGACCGGGTGGAGCACGGCGCCGAGGGTGAGGAGCGCGACCGCGCCGATACCCTGCTCGGGCTTCTGACGCCGATCGTCAAGGCGTTTCTGACCGAGGTGGGCTTCGAGTGCACCAACGAAGGCGTACAGGTCTTCGGCGGTCACGGTTACATCAAGGAGTGGGGCATGGAGCAGCTGGTGCGCGACGCGCGCATCACGCGTCTCTACGAAGGCACCACCGGTATCCAGGCGCTCGACCTGCTGGGGCGCAAGGTGCTGATGAGCCAGGGTGAATCGCTCAAGGTCTTCACCAAGGAAATTCACAAGTTCTGCAAGAGCGAGGCCGATCACCCGATGCTCGGGGAGTTCATCGAACCCTTGGCCAAGCTCAACGCCGAGTGGGGTGAGCTCACCATGGGCATCGGCATGAAGGCGATGCAGGATCGCGAAGAGGTGGGGGCGGCAAGCGTCGACTACCTGATGTATTCGGGCTACGTGGCGCTGGCTTACCTCTTCGCTCGGGCGGTGAAGAGCGCAAGCGCAGGACTCGAAGGCGACGATCAGGCCTTCTATAAAGCCAAGATCGATACCGCACGCTTCTACTACCAGCGCATTCTGCCGCGTACCCGAGCTCACGCCCGGATGATCCAGGCAGGTGCTGCGCCACTCATGGCGATCTCGAGTGACGATTTCGGGCTCGGCTTCGAGATCTGACCACTCTGCCCGGGCGGCGAAGTTTTTTCAAAAAGCCCTTGCACTCCCGGCGGCGAATCCGTAAAGTACGCATCCGCTGCCGGGGACGCCCAGCGT
>NZ_JAMZBD010000291.1:0-4113 GCF_024158685.1 Halomonas sp. 707D4
ACGCCCGCCGACACCGCCTTGCCGAAACGCCGGCCCAGCGTGCGCGGCGGCTCCAGGCGCAGGCTGTAGACCTGGGCCTCCTTCATGCGCTCCACGAGATACGCCTCGCTCGTTCCCACGCTGTCGACCAGACGCTGCTCGAGCGCTTCGCTGCCGTACCAGATCTCGCCGGTGGCGAGCTTGTCGATCTCCATGCCGGGCCGGTGGCGCGCCACGTACTCCTTGAAGAGCCGATGAGTGTTCTCTAGATCGTCGATGAACTTGGCCCGCCCCTCTTCGGTGTTCTCGCCCAGCACCGTGAGAGTGCGCTTGTAGCGCCCGGCGGTGAGAAGCTCGACATCGATATCGTGACGCTTGAGCAGCCGGTGGATGTTGGGCACCTGGGCGACCACACCGATCGAGCCAATCACCGCGAAGGGTGCGGCCTTTATGTGATGAGCGGTGCAGGCCATCATATAGCCGCCGCTGGCCGCCACCTTGTCGATGCACACGGTGGTGACGAGCCCCGCTTCGCGCAGCCGGTCGAGCTCGGCAGCGGCCAGACCGTAGGCGTGAACCAGTCCGCCCCCGGATTCGAGCCTCACCACGACTTCGTCGTCAGGGCGTGCTGCCTCGATGACCGCCGAGACTTCCTGGGCGAACTGCTCGGTCTGCGAGGCCTTGATGTCACCGTGAAAGCTCAACACCCAGACGCGCGGCGACGGGTCGCCGTTCTCCCGTGCCGCGTGCTTGCGCCGCGACTTCTCCTCGCGGCGCAACGACTTGATCAGCTTCTTGCGCGCGCCGCCTGCGGTAGCGGCCACTCGCAGGCGCCGGGTACGCCCGCGGCGCTGCTCGTTGAGCGACTCCACGTGCAGCGTCGGCTGGCGCTCGCCACCGCGCTTGCCGCGCAACAGCACCAGCCCCGCCAGTACCAACAGCACCGTCAGAATGAGGCTTTGAATCAAGAAGGTGCCTATATGGACGATCCATTCACTCATCTGCACTCTCCTTTTGCAGTTGTCGGCATGTCACGAAGGCTCTGCCTGTCGCGACGCTTGCCTAAGAAGAACGTTTTAAATAGTCTGCAAGGCGCCCGTTCGCTTTCATCCTAGGGTGAGCGGGTACGCAATGCCTTCAAACGAATACGCACAGGAAATGCACGATGTCCACGACCACCTTCGACAAGCTCAAGCGCCGCTTCGACCCCGAGGCCGCCAAGGGAATGGACGATGTGTTCCAGTTCCACTTCTCCGACGAGCAGAGCCACTACCTTCACGTCCAGGACGGCACCCTGGACATCCAGCAGGGCGAGCACGACGACCCGTCGGTCACGCTCAGCACCAGCACCGAAACCCTGAAGGGCATCATGAGCGGCGAGATCAACGGCATGACCGCCTTCATGACCGGCAAGCTCAAGGCCACCGGCAACATCATGCTGGCCACCAAGCTCACCAGCCTCTTTCCCGGCGAGTGACGCCGATCGTCTTCTAGCGAACGCGCGCCAGATGCGTCTCGATCAAGTCTCGCGAAATCGAGTAGGTCGGCGGCAGCGACGGTAGCGTGCGTGGCGAGAACCAGGCGGCGTCGCTGATCTCGACGCCGTCGATGACGATACGCCGCGTGGTCGCCTCGGCGAAATACCCCAGCATCAGCGAGTGGGGAAACGGCCACGCCTGGCTCTGGTGATAGCGCAGGTTGTCGACGTGAACCCCCACCTCCTCGAACACCTCACGATGCACGGCCTCCTCGGCGGACTCGCCGGGCTCGATGAAGCCGGCAAGCGTGGAGTAGCGCCCCGGCGGGAAGCGCGGACTGCGGGCCAGGAGCATCGCCTCGCCATGCGTCACCAGCGTGATGATGCACGGCGAGATACGTGGATAGTTGCGATGCCCGCAGGCGTGGCAATGCATGGCGAACTCGGCGGACAGCCGTGTTGCCTGTGCGCCGCAGCGCCCGCAGAAGCGGTGATTCTCGAGCCAGGCGCCCACCTGAAGCGCAGTGGAGAGCAGGCTGAACCAGGCACTCGAGAGTTGATCGAGCCAGGCACGCCCTTCGAGCCAATGCTCCTCGAAGTCGTCTTCGATCGACAGCGCCACCGGCTCGTCCTGCCAGTAGCAAAGCGGCTCGAACGCGGCGCTCCAGGCTTGAGTCGGCTGCAGCGGGGTGAGCATGCCATCTTCGGTTGCAAGTCCCGGGGCGATGCGACCGCGGGCCAGTCGAATCACCCGCCCTTCACTCACGCCGCTGGGTATTTCACGCCTGAGCATCGGTCGCCTCGCCCTCGAGCCAGCGCAGCTGGTGCGCCTGACATTTGGCGCTGTGCGCCGCCTCTTCCGCACTGTTCGGGCGAATGACACGCAACTGCCCGGGTGTCAGCGCCAGGCGCCGGATCGCCATGCCTTCACTTGCCTGGGAGCTCTGCTCACGCTCGGCCGAAGCTTCCGCATCGAGGCTCAGGGCCGTCTGCCCGCCGGTCATCGCCAGGTAGACGTCGGCGAGGATCTCGGCGTCGAGCAAGGCGCCGTGCAGCACGCGGTGGCCATTGTCGATGTCATAGCGCTTGCACAGAGCATCGAGGCTGTTGCGCTGGCCCGGGTGCATCTGCCGCGCCATGGTCAGGGTATCCAGCACGCGGCAGTGATCGCGTACCGGCCCAAGCACCGGACCTTGACGTTTCTTGTTGACCAGGTTCAGCTCATGGTCGATGAAGCCGACGTCGAAAGGCGCGTTGTGGATGACCAGCTCCGCGCCCTCGATGAACGCCCAGAACTCGTCGGCGATCGCGGCGAACACCGGCTCGTTGGCCACCCGCGCATCGTCGATGCCGTGAACCGCCACCACCTCGGCGTCGATGTGTCGCTCGGGATTGATGTACTGGTGGTAGGTGCGTCCGGTAAAGCGGCGGTTGATCATCTCGATTGCGCCGATTTCCACCATACGGTGGCCATCCTTGGTTTCGATGCCGGTGGTTTCCGTATCGAGAATTACTTGGCGCATGGCGTGCTCCTGTTGTGTTCGTCGATCGCTTCGTTGGCCAGCGCATCGGCCTTCTCGTTGCCGGGGTGGCCGCTGTGCCCTTTCACCCAGTGCCACTCGACACGGTGGCGGTGGGTCTGCTCGTGCAGCGCCTTCCAGAGCTCGGCGTTCTTGACCGGCTGCTTGGCGGCGGTCATCCAGCCGCGCTTGACCCAATTGTGAATCCACTGGGTGATGCCCTGGCGCACGTACTGGGAGTCGGTCCAGAGCTCCACGTGGCAGGATTTCGTAAGCGCGCGAAGCGCCATGATGGCGGCCATCAACTCCATGCGGTTGTTGGTGGTCTGCGGCTCGAACCCCTTTAGCGTCTTCTCGTGCGGGCCGCTCGACAGGACCACTCCCCACCCTCCGGGCCCGGGATTTCCACGACAGGCGCCATCGGTATAGACCACGACATGGGGCTGATTGTCCTGCTTAGTCACGCTGATTTTCCTTCACTAGACGGGATGATGACTCGATGGATTTCACCGGCGCATGGCGACGCGTGGCGCCCAGCGACGAAGGGGATGCCTTGGCGGGCAACCCGAAGCGAATGCGCTCGATCGGCGCACCGCGCTCGCGGCGGCGCGCCTTGATCATGTAGCTCTGCCCGAGCGGCAGGTTATGGCGCCGCCCGAGGGCTTCCCAGTGCTCGCCGCAGGGGGCGTTCATGCGGCCACGAAAACAGCAGTAGTCTACGCGCTCCACCTCGAAATCCACAAACGCCAGCCAGTCGCGCAGGCGATTGACGCTCATCCAGCGCCCGACGAAGGGAAACGTCGCACCGGGCTTGCGCCAGCGCTTCAAGAGCCCGCCCACGCTCACCGGGTTGAAGCCGAACAGCACCAGCACGCCGTGATCGCTGGTGACCCGGGCGGCCTCCTGCAGCGTGAAGTGGGCATCCGGCAACTGCTCGAGCCAGTGATGGATCACCACGGTGTCGAGGCAACGATCGGGTAGCGCGAAGCGATCCGGCGGGCACACCAGGGTGGAGGCGGACTCCGCCAGCGCCTCGTTCGGCGCCCAGCGAATGCGGTGGGGAATGGCGGAGGGACCGAGCAGCGAGCGCCCCATGCCCATCTCCAGGCCGTGCTGGCCACGGCGGTTTTCCACCAC
>NZ_JAMZBD010000292.1:0-4101 GCF_024158685.1 Halomonas sp. 707D4
GGGTGGGAAAGCCCATCGCCTCGAAGCGGGCCGCACCCGCCTGACGGCGCGCGGCGATCCAGCTCGGCTCGCCGGCGTACTGCGCGCTGCGCGTTTTCAACGTATCCAGAAAGGTCTGGGTGTCGCTCATGCCGCGGACTCCTCGATGCCTTCGTATCCGTTTGCCTCGAGCTCTTTGGCAAGCTCGGCGTCGCCGGTCTTGACGATGCGACCATCGACCAGCACGTGCACCTTGTCCGGCACGATGTAGTCCAGAAGACGCTGGTAGTGGGTGACCAGCAGGATGGCGCGCTCATCGGCACGCAGGCTGTTGACGCCGTCGGCCACGACCTTCATGGCGTCGATGTCGAGCCCGGAGTCGATCTCGTCGAGCATCGCGAGCTTCGGCTGGAGCACCAGCATCTGCAGGATCTCGTTGCGCTTCTTCTCGCCGCCGGAGAAGCCCTCGTTGACCGCGCGCTGCAGAAAGCTCGCGTCCATCTTCATGAACTGGAGTTTCTCTTTCACCAGCTTCATGAACTCCGGCGCGGGCATTTCGCCCTCGCCACGCGCGGCGCGCTGGGCGTTGAGCGCGGACTTCAAGAGGTAGATGTTCTTGACTCCCGGAATCTCGACCGGGTACTGGAAACCGAGCAAAAGGCCTGCCTGGGCGCGCTCCTCGATCTCCATCTCCAGCACGTCGTTGCCCTCGAAGGTGATGCTGCCCTGAGTCACCTCGTAGCCGTCCTTGCCGGCGATCACGGCAGACAGCGTCGACTTGCCGGCACCGTTGGGCCCCATGATGGCGTGGACTTCGCCGGCGTTGATGGTCAGCGTCAGGCCCTTGAGGATTTCGTTGCCGTCCACGGTGACGTGCAGATCGTTTACTTCCAACATAGTCTTAGCCCTTCAAAATCTAGCGGGTCGCGGGTGCGACGCTCATCGAATAAGTGGTGGCGCGGGCGCTTAGCCCACCGCGCCTTCCAGGGTCACGTTCAAAAGCGCTTCGGCTTCGACGGCGAACTCCATGGGAAGCTCCTGGAAGACGTCCTTGCAGAAGCCGTTGACGATCATGCTCACCGCATCTTCCTCGGAAATTCCCCGGCTCTGGCAGTAGAAGAGCTGGTCCTCGCCGATCTTGGAGGTGGTCGCCTCGTGTTCGATCTTGGCGGTGGAGTTGCCGATCTCCTGGTACGGGAAGGTGTGCGCCCCGCAGGTATCGCCGATGAGCAGCGAATCACACTGGGTGAAGTTGCGCGCCCCCTTCGCCCGCGGGTTGATCTTGACCAACCCCCGGTAGGACTGATCGCTCTTGCCGGCGGAGATGCCCTTGGCGACGATGTAGGAGCGCGTGCCCTCGCCGATATGGATCATCTTGGTACCGGTGTCCGCCTGCTGGCGACCGTTGGTCACCGCCACGGAGTAGAACTCGCCGATGCTGTCCTTGCCGCGCAGCACGCAGGAGGGGTACTTCCAGGTGATCGCCGAGCCGGTCTCGACCTGGGTCCAGCTGATGCGCGCGCGATCGCCGCGGCACTCGCCGCGCTTGGTGACGAAGTTGTAGATACCGCCGACGCCGTTCTCGTCGCCCGGGTACCAGTTCTGGACCGTGGAGTACTTGATGTAGGCGTCATCGAGGGCCACGAGCTCGACCACCGCGGCGTGGAGCTGGTTCTCGTCGCGCATCGGCGCGGTGCAGCCTTCGAGATACGACACCGTCGCGCGGCTTTCGCAGACGATCAGCGTGCGCTCGAACTGGCCGGTGTTGGCGGCGTTGATGCGGAAATAGGTGGAGAGCTCCATCGGGCAGGTCACGCCTTCCGGCACGAACACGAAGGAGCCGTCGGTGAACACCGCCGAGTTGAGCGCGGCGAAGTAGTTGTCCGTCTTGGGCACCACGGTGCCCAGGTACTGCTTGACCAGCTCCGGGTAGTCGCGGATCGCTTCCGAAATCGAGCAGAAGATCACGCCGGCCTCGGCGAGCTGCTTCTTGAAGGTGGTGGCGACCGATACCGAGTCGAACACCGCGTCGACCGCTACACCGGCCAGTGCTGCGCGCTCGTGCAGCGGAATGCCGAGCTTCTCGTAGGTTTCCAGAAGCTTCGGGTCGACCTCGTCGAGGCTCTGCGGCATGTCTTCCGGGCGCTTCGGCGCGCTGAAGTACGAGATCGCCTGATAGTCGATCGGCGGGTAGTCCAGGTGCGCCCAGGAGGGCTCCTTCATCTTCAGCCACTGGCGATAGGCGTCGAGGCGCCACTCGAGCATCCACTCGGGCTCGCCCTTCTTGTTGGAGATGAAGGCGATGGTGTTCTCATCCAGGCCAGGTGGCAGCGTATCGCTTTCGATGTCGGTGACGAAGCCGTCTTTGTATTCGCGACGGACCAACTGTTCCATTTCTTCGCTTGCCATGGTCGTACCCTCCAGGCAGTTGGGTGGCGAGGTTGCTCGCCGTCCATAGAGTTTGTGCCTTTGCGTGTCCTAAGCAGACGCCGCCGACAGGCTGATCGTTTGAATGGGGAGCGCGATCGGTAGCTTGATCGGTGCGCTGTCCGCCAGATGCGAAAGCGTGACGCTCTCGAGCAGCGTGCGCAGTGCCACCGACACCCGCTGCCAGTTGTCCGACACCCCGCAGGTCGCCGAAAGCTCGCACTCTCCCTCGGCGTGGCTGCACTCGGTCATGGCCACCGGACCTTCGATGGCGGCGATGATGTCCGCCGCCGTGATGCGCGACGCGGGCCGGGCAAGCTGGTAGCCGCCTTGGGACCCTCGCTGGGAGGTCAGAAGCCCCGCCTTGACCAGCATCTTGAGCGTCTTGCTGACCGTCGGATGCGGCAGCGACACGGCCTGAGCCAGGTCCGCCGCCGCATGAGGCGCCTGCGGATGGCGGGCGATCTGCGCCATCACCACCGCCGCGTAGTCCGTCAGTCGAGAAAGCTTGAGCATGGAGGCTCCCGATGAGTGTCGCTTTCGATTGAGGACCATTTTAGTCCTGTATGAAAACGATGTGAAGCCTTCAGGCAGACTATGGACGTGAAAGGCCCTTTTTATCGACCGTTCGCCGCCGTTGCCATCAAAAAAGGCAATCATTCTCATTCATGAATATAATGGCGTAGCAGGCATCCAGCATGCAGGGCACCTCGAGGCGTCCTGCAAGACACCATGCAAAAGCCCCGCACGAGCGGGGCCTGGAAACCATGTTTTAAAAGCAAGCTTTAAAACCATGCTTTAAAACTGTGCTTTAAAACTAGGCTTTCTTGACGAACTGGGACTTGAGCTTCATGGGGCCGATCCCCTCGACCTTGCAGTCGATGTCGTGATCGCCCTCCACCAGGCGAATGTTCTTCACCTTGGTGCCGACCTTGACCACCGACGAGCTGCCCTTGACCTTGAGGTCCTTGATGACGGTGACGCTGTCGCCATCCGCCAGGGCGTTGCCATTGGCGTCGCGGATCACCGGCTCGTCGCTGCTTTCGCCGTCCGCCTCTTTCGACCACTCGTTGCCACACTCCGGGCAGACCAGTTGAATGCCGTCATCGTAGGTATAGCTCGATTGGCAGGCGGGACAGTTGGGCAGATCGCTCATGAAAGGCTCCATCGCAGACAGGCAAAGCGAGGGAGCCTACACGGAACGAGGGATTTTCACCAGTATCGCTCGGCCGCACTCAGCGCTGGTAGGTGCCCACCAGACGGTTCATGCCGAGCAGGTGCGGCTCGACCTCTTTCAGCAGCTCCTGCATGGTCAACCCTTCCGGCAGCGACGTCTTTTGATCCAGCGCCAGCACCCAGAAATAGTAGAGGTGCTTGCCATGGCCTTCCGGCGGCATGGGGCCGGCGTAGCCGGGCTTGTCGAAATCGTTGAGCCCGTGAGTGCCCACGGCGCTCTTCTCGGCGAGCTCGACCACGTCGCCCGGGAGGTTGTAGACCAGCCAGTGAATGAAGCCGTAGCCGCCATTCTTGACCAGCGGCGCGTCCGGGTCGTGGCAGATCACTGCGTACCCCTGGGTACCATCGGGCGCGCCCTGCCAGGCAAGCGGCGGGGAAACGTCGTCGCCAACGCCGGTGTACTGGTCGGGGATCGACTGGTGGTCGGCAAAGGCGGAACTCGTTACCTTGAGTGTGGAG
>NZ_JAMZBD010000293.1:0-4097 GCF_024158685.1 Halomonas sp. 707D4
ACCGCCGCCATCGCCGACGGCGTGGACGAGGAGGTCGTCGAACCCAACCGCCGGGTGTTCGCCGGCTGGCAGTTTCTGCTCTTCGCGGGGCTGGCGATCGCCTACTCGGGCTTTCACCTGTTCTCGCTGAACGTCTACCCGATCGAGACCTGGTCGTTTCGCATCGTGCACATCGCCGGTGCCCTGATTCTCGGCTACGGCCTCTTCGCCGGCGCCCGCTTCGCCGAGAGCGACGCCGTGGCCTCGCCCGCCTGGCTCAAGGGCGTGGCGCTGGCGCTCTTGATTCCCGCCGCCTACACGCTGTTTCAGGTCTTCTTGATGCGCCAGGCCCTGAACGGCGGAGCCATGCGCATCGACCCGGCCATCGAGAGCCTGCACTTCGGCTACCCCTTGATGGCGACCACCGCGGCCGCCATCGTGCTCTCCTGGTTCCTGCGCCAGGCGCGTCACCGCTTCAACCCGGCGGACCTGGTGCTGATGGTGTGCGCGATCGCCGCTGCGGGCTATCTGCTGTTGATCTACAACACGCCGCTGCGCGCCTCGACCGGCACCTCCTTTGCGCCGATCGGCATCTCCTGGGCGGCGATCGCCGGCTCGCTTTTGATTCTCGAGCTGACCCGGCGCGTGGCGGGCCTCGCCCTGGTGGTGATCTCGGCGGTGTTTCTGGTCTACGTCTTCGCCGGGCCTTATCTGCCGGGCTTTCTGGGCTACCCGGGGCTGTCGCTGCAGCGCTTCTTCAGCCAGGTCTACACCGACGCCGGCATTCTCGGGCCGACCACCGCGGTCTCCTCGACCTACATCATCCTGTTCATCATCTTCGCCGCGTTCCTGCAGGCCTCGAAAGTGGGCGACTACTTCGTCAACTTCGCCTTCGCCGCCGCCGGGCGCGCCCGCGGGGGTCCTGCCAAGGTGTCGATCTTCGCCTCGGGCCTGATGGGCATGATCAACGGCACCTCCGCCGGTAACGTGGTGTCGACGGGTTCCCTGACCATTCCGCTGATGAAGAAAGTGGGCTATCCCGCGCGCAGTGCCGGCGCCATCGAGGCGGCGGCCTCCACCGGCGGGCAGATCATGCCGCCGATCATGGGCGCGGGCGCGTTCATCATGGCGGAAGTCACCGGCATTCCCTACACCGAGATCGCCATCGCCGCGCTGATTCCGGCGATCCTCTACTTCGCCTCGATCTACTTCATGGTGGACTTCGAAGCCGCTCGCAAGGGCATGCGCGGCATGCGCCGCGACGAGATTCCACGCTTTTCCCACCTGGTGAAGCAGGCCTACCTGTTCGCGCCGATCATCATCCTGGTGGCGGCGCTGTTCATGGGCTACTCGGTGATTCGCGCGGGCACCTTGGCGACCGCCTCGGCGGCGGTGGTGAGCTGGATCTCGCCGCACAAGATGGGCATTCGGTCGATCCTCAAGGCGCTGCAGCTCGCCGGCACCATGTCGATCCAGATCATCGCCGTGTGCGCCTGCGCGGGCCTGATCGTCGGCGTCATCTCGCTGACCGGGGTCGGCGCGCGCTTCTCGTCGCTGCTGCTCGGGCTTGCCGGCGTGAGCCAGCTTCTGGCGCTGGTGTTCGCCATGCTGATCAGCATATTGCTCGGCATGGGCATGCCGACCACCGCCGCCTACGCGGTGGCGGCGTCGGTGGTCGCACCGGGGTTGATCAACATCGGCATCCAGCCTCTGGTGGCGCACTTCTTCGTGTTCTACTTCGCGGTGGTGTCGGCGATCACCCCGCCGGTGGCGCTGGCCTCCTACGCGGCGGCGGGCATCTCCGGCGACAACCCGATGGGCACGTCGGTGGCGTCGTTCAAGATCGGTCTTGCGGCCTTCATCGTGCCGTTCATGTTCTTCTACAGCCCGGCCATGCTGATGGAGGGCTCGGCGCTGCAGATCCTGCGCGTGGGCGTGACCGCCACGCTCGGCATCGTGCTGCTTTCCGGCGTGGTGCAGAAGTGGTTCTTCGGACCGGTCAACGGTGTCACCCGGCTGGTGATGCTGGTCGGGGCGATGTTCTTGATCTACGGCGGTATCTATACCGATGTAGCGGGACTCGCCATCGCAGCGGCGCTGTTCGTCCTGCAGCGGCGCCAGCTCGCCTCCTCGCCCCACCCCACCTGATCGCCTTCTGAACGAAGAACGCCCGCAAGGCTCTGCCTTGCGGGCGTTTTCGATGGGCAGGCCGCGATCAGCCCGCCAGGTTCTTGACCACCTTCAGCACCGGTGCGGACTGGTTCAGGGTGTAGAAGTGCAGCCCCGGGGCGCCGCCGTCGAGCAGCCGCTGGCAGAGTCGGCTGATCACCTCGGTACCGAAATCGCCGATCGCTTCGCTGTCATCACCGAGCGCCTCGAGCTGCTTGCGAAGCCAGCGCGGGATCTCGGCGCCGCAGGCGTCCGAGAAGCGTGCCAGCTTGGTGTAGTTGGTGATCGGCATGATGCCGGGGATGATCGGCTGCGTGATGCCCTGGGCGCGCGCCTTGTCAACGAAATGGAAGTAGGCGTCGGCGGTGAAGAAGTACTGGGTGATGGCCATGTCGGCGCCGGCCTTCATCTTGCGCGCGAAGTTGTCCACATCCCGGTCCAGGTTGGCCGCCTGTGGATGACACTCCGGGTAGGCCGCCACGGCGATCTCGAAGTGATCCCCGGTTTCGGCACGGATGAACTCGACCAGCTCGTTGGCGTAGCGCAGCTCGCCGATGCTGCCCATGCCCGAGGGCAGGTCACCGCGCAGCGCCACCAGGCTCGATACGCCCTCCTCCCGGTACTGGGCGAGCAGGTCGCGCAGCTGGGCCTTCTCGCTGCCGATGCAGGAGAGATGCGGGGCGGTAGTGATGCCGCTTTCACCGACTCGGCGCACGATCTCGCGGGTGCGCGCCTGGGTGGAGCCGCCGGCACCGTAGGTGACCGAGAAGAACCGCGGCTGGAGGGCCGCCAACTCATCGCGCACATGAATCAGCTTCTCGCGCCCGGCGTCGGTGCTGGGCGGAAAGAATTCGAAGCTGATGCCTAACGGATGTTCTTGGCTGCTCATGAGGGCCTCGCGCGGGCGTTGAAGTGGTATCGTGGCCATTCTGGCGTTTGACGCCCGCCAGGGCCAATGAAAGATTTCACGCCACAACTTCAATCTGGCTCATAGTGGCCAGCACGATTCACCGACGACCGGGAAACCGCGATGGACCTATCGCCGGCCACCTTGCTGGGGCCACTGCTGACACTGTTGAGTTTCGTCGCGCTCGGCTTCATCGCCGCGCGCCGCCTGGCGGTCGACCCCCGCCCCATCGCGACCCTGCTGGTCTACGTGATCGCGCCGCTCACCGTGTTTCGCTCGCTGATGAATGGCGAGCCCACGGCGAACTACCTGGCGCTGACGCTTTTGCTGTTCCTGCTGACCAGCGCCGTGGCGCTGACGGTCAATCACCTCGCGCGGCGCGTGTTCGGCGCCCACGAGGCGGCGCTTCTGGCGTTCTCCTCGGGCACCGGCAACACCGGCTACTTCGGTCTGCCCATCGCGCTGATCCTGCTGCCGCCGGAGGGCGTCACGCTCTATCTGTTCTGCATGCTGGGCATCAATCTCTACGAGTTCACCGTCGGCTTCTACCTGAGCGCCCGCGGCCAGTTCTCGGTGCGCCAGAGCCTTGTGAAGATCAGCCGCCTACCGCTGCTCTACGCCTTCGCTCTGGCGCTCTTGCTCGGCGCGCTGTCGCTTCGCCTGCCGACACCGGTGATGGCGTCGCTCGAGGTGTTCCCGGCAAGCTACACGCTGCTGGGCATGATGATCATCGGCATGACCCTGAGCCAGGTGAGGCTCGCTGCCTGGGACACGCGCTTCGTGGTCGCCTGCGTGGGGCTTCGCTACCTTCTTTGGCCGGTGATGATGCTCGCCGTGGTGCTGATACTCGACGCCGTCGCTACGCTTTCCGTCGAGCTCGGCATGGCGCTCTTGCTGCTGAGCGTGGTGCCCATGGCCTCCAACGTGGTGGTGATCGCCATGGAACTCGGCATCCAGCCGCAGAAAGGGGCGCTGGCGGTGCTGGTGAGCACGCTGCTGGCGCCGCTCCTGATCCCCCTCTACCTGGGAATGATGCTCTCGC
>NZ_JAMZBD010000294.1:0-4064 GCF_024158685.1 Halomonas sp. 707D4
CAGTAAGGGCTTGGCTCGGTGTAGTCTGCTGGCATCAGGTGAGGGGTGTACCAGGGGTGCCAGCAGGTACAATTCGAGTATAGCCTTCCTCAGCCCTTTGCCAAGTTTTTTTATAACTTTCTGCTTTTCTGTTCACCTCTTGTCTAAGTTATTTCCTCTCTTTTGGGTAATTCCACGCTCTTTCATGGTGCGACTTGAATGATCGACAATGGTGCATCTGTTCGAAACGGCGCTTGAAATGCCGCTAACCGATTGATGAATCTGAATAAAGATGCATTGGCACATAACCTGCTAAACAACCACCATGATCGTGACCATGAGGCCTATCGTTTGCAGGCCAATCATTTTTACAGGCCAACCATTGAAGACAGGTGATGTCATGTCGGAACACGCCCGCACCGCGTCACGACGCGCCTCCGAGGCCGCCGCCCTCGACCCGGCCCTCAGGCCGCGCCTGGTCGTCACCGACCTGGACGGCTCGCTGCTGGATCACGACAGCTACGATTTCTCCCCCGCCCGCACGGCGCTTTCGCGTCTCAAGGCACTCGGGGTACCGGTGATTCCGGTCACCAGCAAGACCCGCGCTGAGCTTGCACCGCTGCGCGAGGCGCTGGGCCTTACCGCCACGCCCTTCGTGGCCGAGAACGGCGCAGTGATCGGGTTGCCGCCGGGTTGGTGCCACCCCCGGCTGGATCGCCCCGGCGACGCCCGGGACAGCATTGTCGTCAAGCACACCGGCGTGGACAACGCCTTCATTCGCGCCCGGCTCGACGTCTGGCGCCGGCGCCTGGACGTGCGCTTCACGCGCATGGGCGAGATGTCCGTCGAGAAGATGGTCGCGCTGACCGGGCTCGACGATGCCCGCGCCATCGCCGCCCGCAAGCGCCAGGGCAGCGAGCCGCTGATCTGGGAAGACGATGCCGCCGCCCTCGACGCCCTGCGTCAGGCGCTGGCCGGCGACGGGCTGACGCTCACCCAGGGCGGGCGCTTTCATCACGCCATGGGCGCGACCTCCGACAAGGGCCGAGCGGTCGAGTGGCTGATCAAGCGCTTTCGCTCGCTGCGGGGCAGCATGCCGCTGACGCTGGGACTGGGCGATGGCCCCAACGATATCGAGATGCTCGAAGCGGTGGATCAGGCGGTGGTCATCAAGGGGGCTCACCATCTGGCGGTGAACCCTGCGAGTGCCGCCCTCTATCGCACCCGCGCAAAGGGCCCGACGGGCTGGGTCGAAGGGCTCGTGCACTGGTGGGGCGCGCAGGACGAACGCCTCGCAAGCCTGGTGCATGGGATCGACGATCACGAGGTCGAGGGTCATGAGCTCGAGGGTCACGACGGAAAGCGAATCAAGGAGGATACGGCATGAGCGACTTTCACCAGAACGGCCTGATCACGGACTTTCATAACCTCACCCGGCGCCCGGTCGAGGAGCTCGAGCGCGACCTGGTGCGCTTTGGCGCCCGCCGGCCGATGGGGCTGATCCTGCCGTCGCTGTTTTCGGAACTCGAAGGGCCGGCGCTGTCGGCCATCGTCGACGAACTTGCCAAGGTGCCGTATCTCGACGAGATCGTGATCGGGCTCGACCGCGCCGACCGCGAGCAGTTCCTGTTCGCCCGCGAGTTCTTCTCAAGGCTCCCCCAGCATACGCGCATCCTGTGGAACGACGGCCCGAGGCTTCGGGCGCTGGATGCCGAGCTCGACGAGCACGGCCTCGGGGCGCTTGAGCCGGGCAAGGGGCGCAACGTCTGGTACTGCGCGGGCTACATGCTGGCCTCCCACCGCTCGTCGGTGGTGGGGCTTCACGACTGCGATATCCTGACCTACGACCGGGCGCTGCTGGCGCGGCTGATGTACCCGGTGGCCCACCCGCAGTTCGACTACAGCTTCTGCAAGGGCTACTACCCGCGCATCGCCGAAGGCCGCTTGAACGGGCGCGTCTCGCGGCTGATGGTCACGCCGCTGCTGCGCGCGCTCAAGACCGTCTGCGGGCCGCTGCCGTATCTGGACTATCTCGACAGCTTCCGCTATCCGCTCTCCGGCGAGTTCGCCATGCGCCGCGACGTGCTCGAAGGCATTCGCATCCCGGCGGACTGGGGGCTCGAGATCGGCGTGCTCTCGGAGCTGCAGCGCAACTATTCGATGCGTCAGATCTGCCAGGTGGACATCGCCGACGGCTACGACCACAAGCACCAGCCGGTGAGCGAGGACGACCCCAGCGGCGGGCTCAACCGCATGAGCCTGGATATCGCCAAGGCGCTCTACCGCAAGCTGGCAACCCAAGGCGTCACCTTCAGCAGCGAGGACTTTCGCACCCTGAAGGCGACCTACTACCGGCTGGCGCTGGATCTGATCGAGGCCTACGACCACGACGCCACCATGAACGGGCTGAGCCTCGATCGCCACTGCGAGGAGCAGGCGGTGGAGCTTTTCGCCGGCAACCTGCTGGAGGCGGGCAACCTGTTTCTCGACAACCCCCGCGAGCGTCCCTTCATCCCCAGCTGGAACCGGGTGCAGGCCGCCGTGCCGGATCTACTCACGCGCATGCACGAGGCCGTAGAGCGTGACAACCAGGGTGACGTCTGACGCGTTGAGCCCACTCGTGAAAGGCAGGACGCCCACGCTTGCGAGCGTGGGCGTCCTGTTTTCTTCAGGCCCCGGCTTAGAAGTCGTCGGGGGAGGGCAAGCCGGTGCTGCCCGCCGGTGACGCCAGCGCCGGGGCGCTCGATGAGACAATGCGGAAGTTGGCGACCCGCTGGCGCAGCTGATCGCTGAGCGTCGCCAATCGCTGGGTGGCGTGGTTGCTCTGCTGGACGAGCCCGGCGTTTTGCTGGGTCATCTGATCCATCTGGGTCACCGCGAGGTTGACCTGCTCGATGCCGCTGCTCTGCTCCCGGGTCGCGGCGGAGATCTCCTGCACCAGCGTGCTCAACTGCTGGATATCCTCGACCACGCGATTGATCACCCCGCCGGTGTCGCGCACCCGCTCGCTGCCCTCGGCCACCTTGACGCCGGAGTCCTCGATCAGCTTCTTGATCTCCTGGGCGGCGGCGGCGGAGCGGCTGGCGAGGTTGCGCACCTCGCTTGCCACCACGGCGAAGCCGCGGCCCTGTTCGCCGGCGCGCGCCGCCTCCACCGAGGCGTTGAGCGCCAGGATATTGGTCTGGAAGGCGATGGCATCGATGGTGTTGACGATGCTGCTCATCTGCGTCGCACTCTGGTGGATGGCCTCCATGGTGCTCACCACCGTGGTCATGGCGTCGCTGCCGCGCCGCGCGTGCTGGGCCGTGGTCGCGGCGAGCTCGCGGGCGTGGTCGGCGTGCTCGGCGTTCTGCTTCACCGTGGCGGTCAGTTCTTCCATGCTCGAGGCGGTCTCGGCAAGCGAGGCGGCCTGCTGCTCGGTGCGCGTGGAGAGCTCCTCGTTGACGCCGACGATGCGCTCCACCCCGTCGTTGACCTCATCCGCGCCCTGGTTGATGCCGCCGATGGTGCCCGCCAGCGCTTCGCGCATGCGGTTGATGTCGAACAGCAGACTGTGGCGATCCTTGGCCGCGAGCGTGGTGCTGCGGGTCAGGTCGCCATCGGCGATGTGGCTGACCACCGTGGCCGCGTAGCGCGGGTCACCGCCGAGCCGTTTGGCCACGTCGCGAATCACCCAGCCCATCAGCAGGGCTACGGGAATGCCCACCAGCAGCAGCGCGATCAGCGAGCGGATCAGGCTGTCGACGAAGGCGTCGTCGATGTCGTCGACGTAGACCCCGGCGCCGTAGGCCCAGCCCCAGTCCGCCAGGTAGGCGAAGTAGCTGATCTTGGGAAACTGCTCGTCGCCGGAGTCGATGCGCCGCGAGAAGTAGTCGACGAAGCCGCCCCCGCCTTGCGCCGTGTCGAGCAGCGCCTGGTACAGGTACATGCCGCTCGAGTCCTGGAAGGTGCTCATGTCGTCACCGGGCTCGCGGCGCGGGTGGGCGACGATCTCCAGTTGATCGTCGAAGGCGAAGATGTACTCGCCGTCGCCGAAGCGGGCATTGGCGATGCTCTCGATGGCGCGGGCCTGCGCTTCTTCGCGG
>NZ_JAMZBD010000295.1:0-4051 GCF_024158685.1 Halomonas sp. 707D4
GGTGATAGCCGAACTGGGTCTTGACCGGACCGTGGACCTTGTTGAGCTCACCACTGAACACGACCTTGTCGAATTCCGGCACCATCTGGCCCGGACCGAAGCTGCCGAGGTCGCCGCCCTGGCGGCCGGACGGGCAGCTCGAGTGCTGCTTGGCCACGTCCGCGAAATCGCGGCCGTTCTCGATCTCCTGCTTGAGGGCGAGGCACTGCTCTTCACTGCTTACCAGAATATGACGGGCGTTGGCACTGGCCATGGAAACTCTCCTGAGGTTGGATTCCTGAAGGGGAATGCGAAGGGGCGCTAGTTTATCACGGCTCGTCGCTCGTGGTGTGGCCCAGCGCCCCGGTGACCACCAGCGCTTCGCCGACCCGGGCCAGCGCCTGCTCGTGGGGGGCGAGCGCCACCGGCCCGCGCGTGCAGGCGACGACCACCCAAGGCCCCGCGCTCGATGCGGCGACACTCGATGAGGCGACACTCGATGAGGCGAACGCAAGCCCCGCATCGCAGCTTCGCCGGTGCTGGGTGCCGGTCTTGTGGGCAAAGCGAAACTCCTCGCCCAGCCCGCGCTTGAGCCGCGCCTCGCCGGAGCGGGTGCGCAGCATCATCTCGACCAACGCCTGGCGCTCGGCGGCGTCGAGATCCGCAAGCCCTCCGGTGTGGAGCGTGGCCAGCAGGTCACCGTAGACCGCGAGGGGAGCAGTGTTCTCGCCGCCCTGCTCGTAGGCCTCGAACGCGGTGTCGTAATCCGCCGCCGCGAGGCTCTGCCGAGCCACGCCCAGGCGGCTGGCCAGCGCCGCCGGGCGCTCGGCCAGGCGATGCTGGCGCAGTGCCATGAAGTCGGTGCCCGCGAGTTCGCGCGCGTGCGGGTGCATCTGGCCATACACGCCCTGGCGCACGCCGACCAGCGTGGTGATCGGCCCAAGCTTGCCCGGGTCGCCGCCGGCGGCGGCGATCATGGCCCGGGCGCGGGCGTTCACCGCGTCGAGCCCGGCGCGCTCGATCAGCATGTCCGAGGCGGTATTGTCGCTGACGGTGATCATCTGCTCGAGCAGGTAGCCGATGGAAATCGGCGTGCCCGGGTCATGCCAGTTCACGGGCCCGGCGCCGTCGACGAAGTGGCGCGGGGTCAGCGTGAGGCGCTCGTCGAGGGTGAGCTCGCCGGCTTGACGCCTGGCGAGAATCTCGGCGGCCACCGGCACCTTGACCAGCGAGGCGAGATACCAGGGCGCTTCGGCCTTCCAGGAGAACGCCTCCCCGCTTGCGAGATCCTGCACGTAGACGCCCACCTCGCCGTTGAACGCCTCCTCGATGGCAGCGATGCGGGTACTCAGGCTCGCCTGCCAATGACTTTGCTTGTCGACCTCGAAATACCAGTCGGCCTGAACGGGCAGCGCTACCAAAAGCGCTGCGCCGAGCAGCCAGCGTTTGAAACGTCGCAATTCGTTACCTCTTCGTTCAGCGGCGCGCCGCGATCCACCGGGTGAGCCAGATCCACAACGCCGCGCCCAGGATCAACAGGACTCCCACGCCTAGCGTCTCTGCATAGGTGTAGACGCCGTTGCGCTCCAGCAGAAAGCGCAGCACCAGAAAGATCATCACGATATGAAAGATGAACGCCTTGAGCGCATCGCTTCCGACCAGGGTGAGCGGCAAAAGTGCCTTGGCCGCCGTGGCCCCGCCGGCCAGCGCCAGGCCCAGGAGCACGAAGGCACCACCCACGCTGAACAGCATGAAGGCGAGCCCCGGCGGGTGCTTGCCGACGTTGTTGGCGATCGCCAGCATGGCGGCGTGGACGTCACCGTCGACGGCGGCCAGGACGAAGAAGGCACCGACCATCGCCGCGCCGAGCGCCAGGAGCGTCAGCACCAGCCGGCGCCGGTCGGCACGCTCGCCGGCACAGCGCAGCGCCGTCTCGCCGATCAAGAGCCCGATCAACACCAGCGGCGCCCGGCTCAGTTGCCCCCAGGTGTAGTAGTCCTCGTGATCGACCAGCAGCGCCTTGAGAATGGCGTTGCCGCCGAAATCGAACCCCTGGAGCCAGACCGAAAGTGCCGCGAGCAGTGCGATGGTCGCCAGGCGCGACCACAGCGGCGCCCGGGCCCAAAGCGGCAACACCAGCGGCACCCACAAGAGCGCAATGGCGTAGAAGCCGAGGATCTCCACCCAGATGGCGAAGTTGCCGTAGAGCAGCGTGGTGACGATGTCCGCCGGCGCGTTGAAGGGCAACATCTCGACGATGGTCAGCGCCTTGTACCAGAACCACACTTCCAGAGCGCGCAGCCAGAGCTTCAGCCGCCGGCGGGGCCACTCCTCGTCTTGAGTACGGGGCAGAAACGCCACCGCCAGCGCCACCCCGAACACCAGGATGAACAGCGACGACGAGAACTTGGTGATCAGGTGTACCGGCACCATGCCCCACTCCGGCACGTTGGGGATGCCGACCAGGCCGCTCACGGTGTGGCTCAGGATCATCAGCGCGATGGCGATACCGCGGGCGAGATCGATGGCTTCGATGCGGCGCTCGAGCCGAGGCAGAACGGGGACTTCCTTGAAATTCGGCACGTGACCCACTTCCTTGTATGAAGCGCTTGGAAAGGCGCTCGGGCGATGACAGGCATGCCTACCACTTTAGCCTATCCCCCGTCCCGCGACGCCGGGGGCTTTAAACGCAAAATGCCCCGCAGTCGGCGGGGCATTTCGTGGCTCGTCCATGAGCCGGTGAAGCGGTCATTCCTTTCGCAATGGGTCGATTACCACTCCGAGTCGCTATCGGTGTCGGAGTCGGTATCCCACTCTTGCTCCTCTTCCTCTTCTTCGTAAGTGAATTCCTGCTCTTCCTCTTCCTCTTCGTAGGTAAACTCTTGCTCTTCCTCTTCGTACTCGGTGGTCGCACCCGGCTGCTGATCCGTTTCGTAGCTCTGATAGGTGCCTTGATCATCTTGCATGGTGTCTTCGTGCGGCGTCGGCTCCTGCGGCGCGGTGCCCTCTTCCATGCCGGCAAACGCCAGCGGGCTCGCCATCAGACCGAAAGATACACCCAGAATACCCAGCTTTTTGAGAGCGTCCTTATTCATGATCATGCCTCCTGTTGGCTTTGCTTTCCTGCTTCGTCCAGGGCCGGTAAGGCAGCCCCATCTGAAATGGTACGTTGAGTTTTCCTTCAAGAGCGCCGCCTTCCGGCCAATTCGCTCTTGCCAATCCTTTTGCAGCGGGCGTACCAACTTTTTGGCATTGGCTCAAAAAACGCCTCTAGACAGCAAGTTACAAACAGACAATCCATGCCAACCTTTTGTTTTCGATAACAATAATCAATGTTTCGTTGTTTACCAGTGACACATGGGACGCTCAGCATCATGTCAAACGAGGTTAGCCGTCGATAAAAGGCTCGACCGTCTGGCGATGACCGTAAAGAAAGGCATCCGCCGTATGGCGCAGCGGAGAAACGTCGACATCGCTTTGTCCGCTTCTCACCAGAGCGGCGAAGTGAGCATAGAGCTCGGCGTACTCTCGCTCCTCGGTATCGACGAGCGTCTCCCCGTCGACCGTCAGGCAGGCACCACCTCGCGTCAGGGCGAGGCGTCCCGCATCGGTCTCCACATGGATATCCCATGTCTGCGGCCCCGTCTGGCGAAAGTCGAATTGCGCCTTGATCGTGGCGTCACGCGTATCGACGAAGAAAAGCTCGGCGGCAATGGGGGTCTGGCAGTTGCTCGGCACCTGCAGCGTGGCTTCGCGTAGAAAGAACGCGTCGGGCAGTATGCGGGTGGCGATCGACAGCGCGTTGATGCCTGGATCGAAGACCCCCATACCGCCGGGTTGCCAGATCCACGTCTGCCCGGGATGCCACACCCGGACATCCTCCTTCCAGACGATCTCGACGTGCTTTACGGTGCGCTTGGCAAGCCACTCGGCGGCCGCCGCGACGCCGGGTGCGAACCGCGAATGCCAGGCGGTAAACAGCGTGACGCCTTGCTTTCGAGCCAGCGCGATCAGCTCCTCGACTTCGCTTAGGGTTGCCCCCGGCGGTTTTTCGAGCAGCACGCGCCTGGCC
>NZ_JAMZBD010000296.1:0-4017 GCF_024158685.1 Halomonas sp. 707D4
GGCAGGTGTTGCCGACGATCGCCGTCTTGTGGCTCTCGAACTCGCTCCCCGCTGGCGGCACGATGACGATGCGCCCGCCATTCATGCCCTTGCCGACGTAGTCGTTGGCGTCGCCCTCGAGGTACAGGTTCAAGCCACGCGCGTTCCACACCCCGAAGCTCTGCCCCGCCACGCCGGTGAAGCGCGCGGTGATCGGGGCGTCTTCCAGCCCCTCTTCGCCGTAGCGCTTGGCGATGGCACCCGAGGAGAGCGCGCCGACGCTGCGATCACAGTTGGTGATCGAGAAGCTGAACTCGCCGCCGGAGCGGTTCTCGATGGCACTCTTGATCGCCTCGAGCACCTCCTGGTTCTTGGCGCCCGGATCGTGGGGCACGTTGCGGCTGACGGTGCAGAACTGCGGCGCGTCCGCCGGAACGAAGTCGTTTTTCAGCAGCGGCGTGAGATCGAGCCCCCGCTGGGCGGCGGTGTGGCCCTCGATCGCCTCCAGCAGGTCGGTGCGACCGATCAGGTCGGTGAGCTTTCGCACGCCGAGCTGGGCCATGATCTCGCGCACTTCCTCGGCGATGAAGCGGAAGTAGTTCTTGACCATGTCGACGGTGCCACGGAAGTGCTCGCCGCGCAGGTAGTCGTCTTGCGTCGCCACCCCGGTGGCGCAGTTGTTCAGGTGGCAGATGCGCAGGTACTTGCAGCCCAGCGCCACCATGGGGGCGGTGCCGAAGCCGAAGCTCTCGGCACCCAGGATCGCCGCCTTGATGACGTCGAGGCCGGTCTTCAGGCCGCCGTCGGTCTGCAGGCGAATCTTGTCGCGCAGCCCGTTGATGCGCAGCGCCTGGTGCACCTCGGGCAAGCCAAGCTCCCAGGGAGAGCCGGCGTGCTTGATCGAGGTCAGCGGGCTCGCGGCGGTGCCGCCGTCGTAGCCGGACACCGTGATCAGATCCGCGTAGGCCTTGGCAACGCCCGTGGCGATGGTGCCGATGCCGGGCTCGGAGACCAGCTTGACCGACACCTGGGCCTCCGGGTTGACCTGTTTCAAATCGAAGATCAGCTGGGCCAGGTCCTCGATCGAGTAGATGTCGTGGTGCGGCGGTGGCGAAATCAGCGTGACGCCAGGCACCGCGTAGCGCAGCCGCGCGATCAGCGCGTTGACCTTGCCGCCAGGGAGCTGGCCGCCTTCGCCGGGCTTGGCGCCCTGGGCGACCTTGATCTGCAGCACCTCGGCGTTGACCAGATACGACGGCGTGACGCCGAAGCGGCCGGAGGCGATCTGCTTGATCTTGGAGCTTCGGATGGTGCCGTAGCGGGCATGGTCTTCGCCGCCTTCGCCGGAGTTGGAGCGACCGCCGGCCTCGTTCATCGCCTGGGCCAGCGCCTCGTGGGCCTCCGGCGACAGCGCGCCCAGAGACATGCCGGCGCTGTCGAAGCGCGGCAGCAGGCTCTCGACGGACTCGACCTCGTCGAGCGGGATGGCGTCCCCCGTCTGCTTGAGCTTGAGAAGATCGCGAATGGTCGCCACCGGGCGCTCGTTGACCAGCTGGGCGAACGTCTTCCACTTGGCGTAGCTACCCTCCTGCACCGCCGCCTGCAGGGTCTTGACCACATCCGGGTTGTAGGCGTGGTACTCGTGGCCATGCACGTACTTGAGCTGGCCACCCTGGGAGAGCCCCTTGCGCGGCGACCAGGCGTCCCGGGCCAGCAGCGTCTGCTGCATCTGCAGCTCGCTGAAACCGGCGCCCTGGATGCGCGAGGCCATGCCCACGAAGCAGGTATCCATGATCTCGTCATTGAGTCCCACCGCCTCGAACAGCATCGAGCCGCGGTAGGAGGCGAGCGTCGAGATTCCCATCTTCGAGAGGATCTTGAACAGCCCCTTCTGCAGGCCCTTGCGGTAGTTCTCGCGGGTATCCGCCGGGTTGCCGGTCAGCTCGCCGACGCGGTGCATGTCCGCCATCACCTGATAGGCGAGCCACGGGTAGACCGCCGTGGCGCCGACGCCGAACAGTACCGCCATCTGATGGGCGTCGCGGGCGTAGCCGGTTTCGACGATGATGTTCGCCATCGGGCGCATGGCCAGCCGCCCCAGGTGGCTGTGCACCGCGCCGACGGCGAGCGCGGCCTGGATCGGCACTTCGCCCTTGGGCAGCTCGGCGTCAGAAAGCACCAGCAGCACGCAACCCTCTTTCACACGCTGCTCGGCGCGCTGGGCGAGTGCGGTGACCGCCTGCTTGAGGCTGGTCGTCTCCGGGTCGTAGCCCAGGCTCAGCGTGCAGCTCGAAAACGCCGGGTCCTCCTGGCTGACCAGCGCGGTGAACTTGCGCGGCGACAGGATCGGCGTGGTCAGGATCAGACGGTGGGCGTGCTCCGGGGTCGCCTTGAAGACGTTGAGCTCGGCGCCGCAGCAGGTTTCCAGCGACATCACGATCGCCTCGCGCAGCGGGTCGATCGGCGGGTTGGTCACCTGAGCGAACTTCTGGCGGAAGTAGTCGGTGAGCAGGCGCGGACGGCTCGACAGCACCGCCATCGGCGTGTCGTCGCCCATAGAGCCCACCGCTTCCTGACCGCTCTCCGCCAGCGGACGCAGCACCTGGTCACGCTCCTCGAAGGTCACCTGGAACATCTTCTGCTGCACGCCCAGCGCCTCGCCGTCCATGTTCTGGAAGCGAGCAAGCTCGGTCAGCGCGGACTCGAGGTAGTTGGCCTGCTCCTTGAGCCAGCGCTTGTAGGGGTAGGCGGACTTCAGGCGGCTGTCGATGTCGTCGGTGTGCAGCACTTCGCCGGTCTGGGTGTCGACGGCGAGCATCTGGCCCGGGCCGACGCGACCCTTGGCGACCACGTCCTCCGGCTTGTAGCCGTAGGTGCCGGTTTCGGAGGCGAGCGTGATGTAGCCGTTCTTGGTCATCACCCAGCGCGCCGGGCGCAGGCCGTTGCGATCGAGCATGCACACCGCCTGGCGGCCGTCGGTCATGACCACGCCGGCGGGACCATCCCAGGGCTCCATGTGCATGGAGTTGTACTCGTAGAACGCGCGCAGCTCGGCATCCATGGTCTCGACGTTCTGCCACGCCGGCGGCACCATCATGCGCACCGCACGGTGAAGTTCCATGCCGCCGGTGAGCAGCACTTCGAGCATGTTGTCCATGCTCGAGGAGTCGGAGCCGGTGGTGTTGACGATCTCGTCAAGCTCGGCGATGTCCGGCAGCCGGTCGCTTGCGAAATTGGCCTTGCGGGAGTTCGCCCAGCCGCGGTTGGCCTCGATGGTGTTGATCTCGCCGTTGTGAGCGAGCAGGCGAAACGGCTGGGCCAGCGGCCAGCGCGGCGCGGTGTTGGTCGAGAAGCGCTGGTGGAAGACGCAGATGGCGGTTTCCAGGCGCTCGTCGTTCAAGTCCTTATAGAACGCCGGCAGGTCTTCCGGCATCACCAGGCCCTTATAGGAGACGACCTCGGAAGAGAGCGAGGCGACGTAGAAATCCTCCTCCTGCTTGAGGGCCTGCTCGGCGCGACGGCGCGCCATGAACAGATCCACGGTGAAGGTGTCGCGGTTGCCGGGCTCGACGAAGACCTGCTCGATGCGCGGCAGGCAGTCCAGCGCCATCGGCCCGCAGACGCTTGGATCCGTCGGCACGTCGCGCCAGCCAACGCACGCAAGCCCGCGCGCCGCAAGCTCGCGCTCCAGGGTCTCGCGGGCCTGCCGGGCACGCGCATCGTCGTCGGGCAAAAAGATCACGCCCACGGCGAAGTGTTCGCCGAGGGTGACGTCCAGCGCTTCGCGAGCGCTTTCGCGCATGAAGCGGGTCGGCATCTTGAGCAGCAGACCACAGCCGTCGCCGGTCTTGCCGTCGGCGGCGATACCGCCACGGTGGGTCATGCAGGTCAGCGATTCGATCGCTGTCTTCAAGAGATCGTGACTGGCCTGCCCTTGCATATGGGCGATGAGCCCGAAACCGCAGTTGTCACGAAACTCGCCAGGCTGATGAAGACCTCTGTTCATGGGCGTGCCTCTAGTCAAGGTATTTTACTGGC
>NZ_JAMZBD010000297.1:0-4002 GCF_024158685.1 Halomonas sp. 707D4
GCTGTTCCGTAACGCCCGCGTCTGGCTCGGCTAGGCCGTCGACCCGGTCGATCGCCGAGCGTTAAAAAGCGGTGGCAGAACATGGTTCTGCCACCGCTTGGCGTTTCAAGGTGACCATTGCTGCATGCTTCAGTGACGAGGTCTTCAGTGATGGGGCTGCGACGAGGTGCTTTTTTCACCCGCCCCGGCGCTGACGCCGAGATCCGCTTCCAGGTCGGTCAGCGTCTGGCGATAGCGCTGGACCATGGTTTCGTAGCGACCGAAATCGTGACCGCAATCCATGCAGTAGACATGGATATTGTTGCGCCGAGTGGCGGGCAAGCGCTTGAGCCGGCTACCGCACGTCGGGCACTCGGAGCTGAAATGGTTGGTCGACATGGCATACTCCTTGTGTGCTCCCCCGCCTGGCGGGGACGTGAACTTCAGCTAAAACCCGTGCTCCCTAATTCGTGTGATGGCATCCTCCTCCAAAGGTTCAAGAACAGGTTGATCATTGTTATATAACGCGTGTGCGCCCCTTCCGACGCTTCGCGACTACCAGCAGCAGGCGGTCGTGCGCGTGGTCGAGCATTTTCGCCGCGGCAGCGATCCCGCCGTGGTGGTCCTGCCGACCGGCAGCGGAAAATCCCTGGTGATCGCCGAGCTTGCGCGGCTGGCTCGGGGCCGCGTGCTGGCGCTGGCCCACGTGCGCGAACTGGTCGAGCAGAACCACGCCAAATACCAGGCCTACGGGCTCGAGGCGGATATCTTCAGCGCCGGGCTCAAGCGCCGCGAATCAAGCCGCCAGGTGGTGTTCGGCTCGGTGCAGTCGGTGGTGCGCAACTTGGCGTCCTTCGCGGACGAGAACTTCACGCTGCTGGTGATCGACGAGTGCCACCGGGTGTCGCTGGAGAAGACCTCGAGCTACCAGAAGGTGATCGCGCACCTCAAGCGCTACAATCCACAGCTCAAGATACTGGGGCTGACCGCGACCCCTTATCGGCTGGGCCAGGGCTTCATCTACCACCGCCATTACCACGGCATGGTGCGCGGCGACGCCGAGAGCTTCTTCACCGACTGCGTGTTCGAACAGCCCCTGCGCCTGATGGTCAAGCAAGGCTACCTGACTCCGCCCGAGCGCCTGGACATGGCCATCGAAGGCTACGACTTCTCGCGCCTGGTGCCGGCGCCGACGGGCCAGTTCGTCGAGCGCGAGCTCAACGAGGTGGTGGCGAAAAGCCGCGCAACGCCGGGCATCGTCGAGCAGATCGTCGAACGTGCCAAAGAGCGCCAGGGCGTGATGATCTTCGCCGCGACCGTCGCCCATGCCGAGGAGATCATGGGCTACCTGCCAGCGGGCGAGGCGGCGCTGATCACCGGCGACACCGACAGCCAGGAGCGCGAGCGGCTGATCGATGCGTTCAAGGCGCGCGCGCTCAAGTACCTGGTCAACGTCTCGGTGCTGACCACCGGGTTCGACGCGCCCCACGTGGACGTGATCGCGATTTTGCGCCCCACCGAGTCGGTGAGCCTCTACCAGCAGATCGTCGGGCGCGGGCTGCGGCTTTCGCCGGGCAAGCAGAACTGCCTGGTGCTCGACTACGCCGGCAACCCCTGGAACCTGTATGCGCCGGAGGTAGGCGAGCCCAAGCCCGACAGCGACTCGGAGCCGGTGCAGGTGGTGTGCCCGGCCTGCGAGCACGCCAACCTGTTCTGGGGCAAGCGCGACGGCGAGATCGTCCTCGAGCACTTCGGCCGGCGCTGCCAAGGGCTGGTCGAAAGCGATCAGGGCAAGCGCGTGCAGTGCGACTTTCGCTTTCGCTTCAAGGTGTGCGATCAGTGCGGCGCGGAGAACGACATCGCCGCACGGCGCTGCCACGGCTGCCAAGCGCTGCTGGTCGACGCCGACGACAAGCTCAAGGACGCGTTGAAGCTCAAGGATGCCAAGGTGCTGCGGGTCAGCGGCATGGAGCTCGTCGCTACCGTCAACGGGCGTGGGCTTCCCCGGCTCAAGGTCACCTACCATGACGAGGATGGCGAGAGCCTTTCCGAGTGGTTTGCGCTCGAGACCGGCGCTCAGCGTCACGCCTTCTACCATGCCTTTCTGAAGGACCACGCCCGCGCGCCGGGCATCGCGTGGAAACCCGAAAGCGCCGAGGAGGTGGTGGGCCAGCGCCAGCGGCTGCGCCGGCCGGACTTCGTGGTCGGGCGCAAGGTGGGGCGCCACTGGCAGCTACGCGACAAGCTCTTCGACTACCAGGGGCGCTTTCGCAAGGCGGCCGATGCCGGCAGCGATGCCCCGTGAGCCCGGCGCTGTTACACTGGCACCTGATGGCACCATCGCCTGCGAGCCGACGAGGAATCCCCCCGCGTGAGTGAGACGCTCGACCCCGCCAACGAGATCGAATCCGCCATCGAAGAGCCGATGGTGGAGGCGCTCGGGCGGCTGTTCGACGAGCCGATCACCCAACTGCCCGAGGATCTCTACATCCCGCCGGAGGCGCTCAAGGTATTCCTCGAGACCTTCGAGGGGCCGCTGGATCTGCTCTTGTATCTGATTCGTCGCCAGAATCTCGATATCCTAGCGATCGACGTCGCCGCCATCACCCACCAGTACATCGAGTACGTGGAGCTGATGAAGGCGATGCAGATCGAGCTTGCCGGCGAGTACCTCTTGATGGCCGCGATGCTCGCCGAGATCAAGTCGCGCACGCTGCTGCCGCGCCCGCCCAAGGCGGAAGGCGAGGAGGAAGAGGACCCGCGCGCCGAGCTGATCCGACGGCTGCAGGAGTACGAGCGCTTGAAGGACGCCGCCGAGACGCTCGATACGCTGCCCCGGGTGGGGCGCGACTGGTTCAGCGTGCAGGCCGGGCTTCCGCCGATCGAAACGCGCGTGATCCACCCGGACGTCGAGCTCGACGAGCTGCTCGGCGCGCTCTCGGGCATTCTCAAGCGCGCCGAGCTGACCCAGAGCCACCAGATCAGCCGCGAGGTGCTCTCGACCCGCGAGCGGATGCTCAAGATCATGGAGATTTTGGCCGGCGACGAGGCCCAGGGGCGTTACACGCCGTTCGAGGCGCTGTTCACCCTGGAAGAGGGGCGCGGCGGCGTGGTGGTCACCTTCATGGCGATCCTGGAACTTGCCAAGGAGGCGATGATCGAGATCGTGCAGAATGCGCCGCTTTCGCCGATCCACGTGCGCGCAAGGCCGGCAGCGCTGGCCGACGAAGAGAGTGCCTTCGAGCCCGAGGAGCAGGAAAGTGACGCCTTCGAGGACGCCGCCGCTGACGCTTCATTCGACACCGACGACACCGACGACACCGACGACACCGACGACACCGACGACACCGGCGAGGACGAGCCGTGAACAGCCCCCCTTTGGACGACATCATCGAAGCCGCCCTGCTCGCCGCCGGCGAGCCCTTGAGCGTCGAGCGCCTGGAAACCCTGTTCCTGGACGGCGAGAGCCCCGGACCGCGCAGCCTGCGTGAAGCGCTGGGCCGGCTTTCCGAGCGCCACGCCGCCGGGTCGCTGGAGCTGGTGGATAGTGCCTCCGGCTTTCAGCTGCGCATTCGCCCGCGCTTGTCGCAGTGGGTCTCGCGGCTCTGGGACGAGCGCCCGCAGCGCTACTCCCGGGCGCTTCTCGAGACCCTGGCGCTGATTGCCTACCGCCAGCCGGTCACCCGGGGTGATATCGAGGAGGTGCGCGGGGTGAGTGTATCGAGCTCGATCATTCGCACGCTGATGGAGCGCGGCTGGATTCGCGTGGTCGGCCACCGCGACGTGCCCGGCCGCCCGGCGGTCTACGCCACCACCCGCGGCTTTCTCGACGACTTCGGCCTCAAGACGCTGAACGCGCTGCCGCCGATGCATGAGCTTACGAGCCAGGAGGAGCTCGCCATCGACGACGAGGTGCTTGGCGCCGACAAAAACAGTGGCGAGGCACTGGACGCGCCGCCGGAAACCGGGCAGGATGCGCCCCCCGACCCGGGCGTGCGCTCCGACAACGACGACGCCCAACAC
>NZ_JAMZBD010000298.1:0-3993 GCF_024158685.1 Halomonas sp. 707D4
ACCGTGAGCACCGCGTGCGGGTTGCCCATCGACACCGCGCCGATCTCGAGCTGCTCGCCGTCGACCTCGATGGCGTGGCGCACCGCGTCTTCCTGGGCATCGAACGGCAGCGCGGCCGGCTCGAAGCGCGGTCGGCCCATGTCGACGCGTACCTCGCCATCGTTTTGCACGTGCAGGGTGAGCGGCCCGCCGGCGGTTTCCACGCGGATCTCGTGCTTGTGGGTCAGGCGCTGCTCGCGCACGAAACGGGCGAAGCAGCGTGCGCCGTTGCCGCAGTTCTCCACTTCGCTGCCGTCGGCGTTGAAGATGCGGTAGCGAAAGTCCATGTCCGGGTCACGCGGCGGCTCGACCACCAGAAGCTGATCGAAGCCGATGCCGAAGCGCCGGTCGGCGAGCTGGGCGATCACCTCGTCGGTCAGCCGGGCGCGCTGGGTGACCAGGTCGACCACCATGAAATCGTTGCCCAGCCCGTGCATCTTGGTGAAGTGCAGAAGCATCAGTTCGCCTCGTCCGGCAAGAGCGCCTCGCCGGCCCAGAGCTGCTCGAGGGTTTCCCGGGCGCGCACCACGTGAACGCGGTCACCGTCGACCATCACTTCAGCAGGCCGCGGGCGGCTGTTGTAGTTCGACGCCATCACGAAACCGTAGGCACCGGCGGAGCGCACCGCCAGCAAGTCGTTTGCGGCAATGGCGAGTTCGCGCTCCTTGCCGAGAAAATCGCCGGTTTCGCACACCGGGCCGACCACGTCGTACACCGCGCTTTCGCGCGCCTCGCGGGTGTCGACACGCACGATCGCCTGCCAGGCCTGGTAGAGCGCCGGGCGAATGAGGTCGTTCATCGCCGCATCGACGATGGCGAAGTTCTTGGTCTCGCCGGGCTTCAGGAACTCGACCCGGGTGAGCATCACCCCGGCGTTGGCGGCGATCGAGCGGCCGGGCTCGAACAATAATGTCAGCGTCTCGCCGCCTTCCCAGCGGGAAAGGCGCGCGAGCAGCTGGCTTGCGTAGTCGAAGGGCTGCGGCGGGGTCTCGTCGCGGGAGGGCACGCCGAGGCCGCCACCGAGATCCAGGTGCTCGATCTCGATGCCACGCTCGCGCAGTCGCTCCATCAGCACCAGCAGCCGCTCGAGGGCGTCGAGGAACGGCGCGGTCTCGGTGAGCTGCGAGCCGATGTGACAATCGAGCCCCTTGATCGCCAGGTTCGGCAGATCGAAAGCGAGCGCATAGGCTTCCAGCGCCTCATCGACGGCGATGCCGAACTTGTTGTCCTTGAGCCCGGTGGAGATGTACGGGTGGGTGCCCGCATCGACGTCCGGGTTGACGCGAAGCGACACCGGCGCGACGACGCCGAGCTCCGCGGCCACGGCGTTCAGCCGCTCAAGCTCCGGCGTGGATTCCACGTTGAAGCACTTGATGCCGACCTCGAGCGCGCGAATCATCTCGTCGCGCCGCTTGGCCACGCCCGAGAAGACCACCTTGCCCGGGTCGCCACCGGCCTTGAGCACGCGCTCGAGCTCGCCGACGGAGACAATGTCGAAGCCCGCGCCGAGCTTCGCCAGAAGCCCCAGCACCGCGAGGTTCGAGTTGGCCTTCACCGCGTAGCAGATCAGGTGCGGATGACCGCCGAGTGCCTCGGTATAGGCGCGAAAGTGGCGCGTGAAGGTGGCCTTCGAGTAGACGTAGCAGGGCGTGCCGAGCTCGTCGGCGATGCGGGTGAGCGGCACGTCCTCGGCGAACAGCACGCCGTCACGGTAGTTGAAGTGATCCATCAGGACTCCTCGGCGGTCTGGGGGGCGTCATCCGGCAGGTAGAGCGGGCCCTTCTGCCCACAGCCGGCAAGCACGAGGGCGATCAGCACGATCGCGGCCAGCGCCTTCATTTCGCCTCCCGGTGCGCCTTGAGCGCCTCACGGGCGCGGCTCGCCGCGGCGCGGACCTGATCCGGCGCGGTGCCGCCGATGTGGTTGCGCGCGGCGACCGACCCTTCGAGCGTGAGCACCTCGAAAACGTCCGCCTCGATGGTGTCGGAGAACTGCGCAAGCTCCTCGAGGGTCATCTCGGACAGGTCCTTCTTCTCCTTCAGGCCGAAGGCCACCGACTGGCCGACGATCTCGTGGGCATCGCGGAAGGCCACGCCCTTGCGCACCAGGTAATCCGCCAGGTCCGTCGCGGTGGAGAAGCCGCGCCGCGCGGCTTCATACATGCTCTCTTTCTTCGGCTCGATAGCGGGCACCATGTCGGCGAAGGCCTTGAGGCAATCCAGCACCGTGTCGACGGCGTCGAACAAGGGCTCCTTGTCCTCCTGGTTGTCCTTGTTGTAGGCCAGCGGCTGGGACTTCATCAGCGTGAGCAGGCTCATCAGATGGCCGTAGACGCGCCCGGTCTTGCCGCGCACCAGCTCCGGCACGTCCGGGTTCTTCTTCTGCGGCATGATCGAGGAGCCGGTGCAGAAGCGATCCGGCAGGTCGATGAAGTCGAACTGAGCGCTGGTCCAGAGCACGAGCTCCTCGCTCATGCGCGACAGGTGCATCAGAAGGATGCTGGCGAAGCTGGCGAATTCGATGGCGAAGTCGCGGTCGGACACCGCGTCCAGCGAGTTCTCCGCCGGGCGATCGAAGCCCAGAAGCTCGGCAGTGACGTGGCGATCGATCGGGTAGGTGGTGCCGGCCAGGGCAGCGGCCCCCAGCGGCATCACGTTGACCCGCTTGCGGGTATCCAGAAGCCGCTCGTGGTCGCGGGCGAGCATCTCCTGCCAGGCCAGCAGGTGGTGGCCGAAGGTGACCGGCTGGGCGGTCTGCAGGTGGGTGAAGCCCGGCATGATGGTGTCCGCTTCGCGCTCGGCGAGCGTGATCATGCCTTCACGCAGGCGCGCAAGCTCTGAGTCGATCGAGTCGATGGCGTCGCGCATGAAAAGCCGGATATCCGTGGCCACCTGGTCGTTGCGCGAGCGGCCGGTGTGCAGCTTCTTGCCGGTGATGCCGATCTTCTGGGTCAGGCGCGCCTCGATGTTCATGTGCACGTCCTCGAGCGGCACCGACCACTCGAACTCGCCGCGTTCGATCTCGCCTCTGATCTCGGTCAGGCCCTCGATGATCGCGTCGCGCTCGGCGTCGCTGAGCACGCCGACGCGGGCGAGCATCGTGGCGTGGGCGATCGAGCCTTGAATGTCCTGGCCGGCCAGGCGCTGGTCGAAGTTCACGGAAGCAGTGAAGCGGGCGACGAAGGCGTCGGTGGGTTCGCTGAAGCGGCCGCCCCAGGATTGATTCGTAGCGTGGCTCATCAAGGGTACCTGTTGGCAAAACGAAGGTTGGCAAAACGAAGGGAATCGTTGGCCCAGAGTGTACCAGAGTCGGCCGTATTCGCGGCACGGGGTTTGCGCGAGTTCGAGGGCGCCCCTCAGGCCCCGGCGAGGTCTCGCAGCACGGCGTGCTGGTCGAAGCGATCCAGATAGTCGGTGAGCGCGTCCAGCGGGATCGGGCGGGCGAAGTAGTAGCCCTGAAGGTAGGTCGGATGCCGCTCGCGCAGGTAGAGAAACTGCTCGCGGGTCTCCACCCCTTCGATCAGCACGGTGAGGCCGAGCTTCTCCGCCAGGGTGATCACCCCCTCGACGATGGCGGCGTCGTTCTCGTCGCAGGTCACGTCGCGAATGAAGGAGCGGTCGATCTTGAGCTTCTGGATGGGCAGGCGCTTCAAGTAGCTCAGACTCGAGAAGCCGGTGCCGAAGTCGTCCAGCGCGATGTTCACGCCCAGCGCGCGCAGCCCCTCGATGGCGTCGATGGCGTGATCGGTGCTGTCCATCAGCACGCCTTCGGTGATCTCGATCTCCAGAAGCTCCGCCGCGAGGCCGGTCTCGGCCAGCACTCGCTCGATCGAGGCGACGAACCCCGGACGCTGGACCTGCATGGGCGACACGTTGACGGCCATGGTCAGCGGGGCGTGTTCGCCGCGATTGAGGGCCACCGCGTCGAGGCAGGCGCGCCTGAGCACCCAGTCGC
>NZ_JAMZBD010000299.1:0-3984 GCF_024158685.1 Halomonas sp. 707D4
GCGTTCTCGCCGCTCGAGGTGCTGGACGGACGCCACTGGCGCCGCTTGATTCGCTAGATCGGCGCGCTTTTTTGCCTTGACGCCAGGCTTGCGGCACAATATGGCGCTGTTTGGCCGCCCCTTGTAAACTAGGGAAGGCTAACTACTCTGTTAGTTGGTTAATCAATGACGTTCGCTAAGTGAGGATTTGCCTATATGGCACGTGAAGACCATATTGAAATGGAAGGCGTCATCGTCGACACCCTTCCCAACACCATGTTTCGTGTCGAACTCGAGAACGGCCACGTCGTGACGGCCCACATCTCCGGCAAGATGCGCAAGAACTACATCCGCATCCTGACCGGCGACAAGGTCAAGGTGGAACTGACGCCCTACGATCTCTCTAAGGGACGCATCGTCTACCGTTCGCGCTGATCGCCCTCCTCTCTCGCGGGTCTTCCTTCCTGCGAGCGACTCTCCATACGGCGCCTTAAAACGACAACGCCCCGTCAGTGACAGGGCGCTGTACGCTTGCTGGTTCAACCCCTCACGGGGCATCCGCCATTTCGGACTCGGTGGATAGCGAAAGCTCGCCCTCCTCGAGACTCACGTGCACGATACCGCCGTGCTCGGCCAGCTCGCCGAACAGGATCATCTCGGCCAGCGGCTTCTTCAGCTTCTCCTGGATCAGGCGGGCCATCGGGCGCGCCCCCATGTCCGGATCGTAGCCCTTCTCCGCCAGCCAGTCGCGCGCGGTGTCGTCCACGTCGAGCTGGACGCGCTTCTCGTCGAGCTGGGCCTGAAGCTCGATCAGGAACTTGTCGACGACGTTGCGCACCACGGACATCGGCAGGGAATGGAACTGGATGATGCCATCGAGGCGGTTGCGGAACTCCGGCGAGAAGGTGCGACGGATCACTTCCATCGCATCCGTCGAATGATCCTGGCTCTGGAAGCCGATCGAGCGGCGCGACGCCTGCTCGGCCCCGGCGTTCGAGGTCATGATCAGGATCACGTGGCGGAAGTCCGCCTCGCGGCCATTGTTGTCGGTCAGGCGGCCGTGGTCCATGACCTGCAGCAGCAGGTTGAAGACTTCCGGATGCGCCTTCTCGATCTCGTCGAGCAGCAGCACGCAGTGCGGCTGCTTGTTGACCGCCTCGGTCAGAAGCCCGCCCTGGTCGTACCCCACGTACCCGGGCGGCGCGCCGATCAGGCGTGACACCGTATGGCGCTCCATGTACTCGGACATGTCGAAGCGCACCAGATCGATGCCCATGATATGGGCGAGCTGCTTGGCGACCTCGGTCTTGCCCACCCCGGTGGGGCCGGCGAACAGGAAGCTGCCCACCGGCTTGTCCGGCGCCTTGAGGCCGGCGCGAGAGAGCTTGATGGCGGCAGAGAGCGAATCGATCGCCTCGTCCTGGCCGAACACCAGCATCTTGAGGTCGCGGTCGAGCTTCTCGAGCAGCTTGCGATCCGAGCTCGACACGCTCTTCGGCGGAATCCGCGCGATGGAGGCCACCACCGCTTCGACCTGGTCGACGTCGATGGTATCGACACGCATCTCGGAAGGCAGCATGCGCTGGTGGGCACCCGCCTCATCGATCACGTCGATCGCCTTGTCCGGCAGGTGACGATCGTTGATGTAGCGATCGGCCAGGCGCGCTGCGCTCTCGAGCGCCGCATCGGTGTACTTGAGCTCGTGATGCTCCTCGAAGCGCGAGCGCAGCCCCTTGAGGATCTTGATGGTGTCCTCGACGGAGGGCGCCGGCACGTCGACCTTCTGGAAACGCCGGGCGAGCGCGCGATCCTTCTCGAAGATGCCACGGAACTCCTGGAACGTGGTCGAGCCGATGCAGCGCAACTCACCGGAGGAGAGCAGCGGCTTCAGCAGGTTCGAGGCGTCCATGACGCCGCCGGAGGCCGCCCCCGCACCAATCACGGTATGGATCTCGTCGATGAACAGGATCGCGTTGGGCTGCTTCTTGAGCTCGCCGAGAAGGCTCTTCAGACGCTTCTCGAAGTCGCCGCGGTACTTGGTGCCGGCGAGCAGCGCGCCCATGTCCAGCGAGTAGACCACCGCGTCGGAGATGACCTCGGGCACGTCCTCCTCGACGATGCGCTTGGCCAGGCCCTCGGCGATGGCGGTCTTGCCCACGCCGGCCTCGCCTACCAGCAGCGGGTTGTTCTTGCGCCGCCGGGCGAGGATCTGCACCACGCGCTCGAGCTCGTGATCGCGCCCGATCAGCGGGTCGATCTTGCCCAGACGCGCCTGCTCGTTGAGGTTGGTGGCATAGCCGGTCAGCGGATGCGCGCCGCCCTCGGCGCTCGCCTCTTCCACATCCTCGCCTTCCTGCTGGGAGGAGGAGTTGGCCGAGCCGTGACCGGACACCTTGGAAATGCCGTGGGCGATGTAGTTGACCGCATCGACCCGGGCCACGTTCTGCTGCTTCAGGAAGTAGACGGCCTGGCTCTCCTGCTCGGAGAAGATGGCGACCAGCACGTTGGCGCCGTTGACTTCACTCTTGCCGGATGACTGTACGTGAAACACCGCGCGCTGGAGCACGCGCTGGAAACCGAGCGTAGGCTGCGTCTCGCGCTCGCTCTGCCCTTCGGGAATCAGGGGTGTGGTGGAATTGATGAAATCCTGCAGATCGGAGCGCAGCTTGTCGAGGTTGGCGCCGCACGCCTTCAGCACGTCGATGGCCGAGGCGTTGTCCAGCAGTGCCAGGAGCAGGTGCTCCACGGTCATGAACTCGTGGCGCTTGGAGCGAGCCACGGTAAAGGCCGTGTTCAGGGTCAGTTCAAGTTCTTTGCTCAGCATGGCAGTCCCCTTTTCGCTACTACCTAGGGTGGTTCGCCACCTAGGACTTGCGTCGGATCAGTTCGACCGACCGGTATCTTCAACATCGGGTACAAATGCCCCGCTTGCAAGGCCCGCCACTACTTTTTTTCAACGTGTCGTGTCAAGCGGCGACTGCTCTAAATTCACCGGCAGCGCCGGGTCGAAAGGTCAATCGGCGGCTTCGATGTCGCTCATCAAAGGATGCTCGCATTCGCGGGCATACTCGTTCACCTGATGGCTCTTCGTCTCGGCGATATCGCGGGTGAAGATGCCGCAGGTGCCCTTGCCCTGGGTATGCACGGCCAGCATGATCTCGACGGCCTTTTCGTTGTTCATGTTGAAAAAGCCTTGCAGCACCTCGATGACGAACTCCATCGGGGTGTAGTCGTCGTTGTGCAGCACCACCTTGTAGAGCGGTGGCCTGGCAAGCTCGGGTTCCGCCGTCTGGACGTCAAGGTCGTCGTCGTACTCGGGCGAATCAGGGCGAGCCATGTTCAATACCGGGCGAGGCACGCTCGGGCTTTCGAAGTTGGACATAGAGCTTCATCGTCTCTGCGCTGACCGGCGGCGCGTGCAAGCATGTCGGTGATAAGACGCGCGCGTTCAGCAAGGGTTCATGGAAAACGCAAAATTATCATACTGAGAAAGACAAAAAACCCCCGCCCGCCAGGCGGACGAGGGTCGATGCGACCGTTTCAGGCGGACAGGATTCAGCCCTTGGCCACCATGGCGAGCGCATCGTTGAGGGTCTTGCTCGGGCGCATGGCCTGGCTTGCGAGCTTGGCATCGGGGTGGAAGTAGCCCTGAATGTCCACGGCCTTGCCCTGGGCACCGTTGAGCTCCTCGACGATGACGGACTCCTTCTCCTTCAGGGTGTTCGCCAGGCGCGTGAACAGCGTCTTGAGCTCGGCGTCCTGGTCCTGGGCGGCGAGCGCCTCGGCCCAGTACATCGCCAGGTAGAAGTGGCTGCCGCGGTTGTCGAGCTCACCCACCTTGCGTGACGGCGACTTGTTGCTGTCGAGGAACTTGCCGTTGGCCTCGTCCAGGGCGCGGGCCAGCACGCTGGCACGCTGGTTGCCGAAGGTGCTGCCCAGATGCTCGAGCGATGCCGCCAGGGCCAGGAACTCACCGAGCGAATCCCAGCGCAGGTGGTTCTCTTC
>NZ_JAMZBD010000300.1:0-3982 GCF_024158685.1 Halomonas sp. 707D4
ATGCGGTAGTCTCGAAGCGGCCCTTTTGATCATCATTCACCAGTGAGGAGGCGCTATGGCGCTGGATATCGTCGTGATCGGCGCGGGCATGGGCGGGTTGAGCGCCGCCCTGGCGCTGAAGGCCCGAGGGCACCGGGTGAAGGTCTTCGAGCGTGTCGAGGTGATGCGCCCGGTGGGCGCGGCCATTTCGCTGTGGCCCAATGGCGTCAAAGTGATGCACGCGCTGGGGCTGGGCACCACCATCGAGCGCGTGAGCGGCGAGATGACGCGGATGCGCTACCTGAGCCGTGACGGGCAGCCGCTGAGCGATTTTTCGCTCGTCCCGCTTTATGAGGCGGTGAACCAGCGCGCCTGTCCGATCTCCCGCGCCGCGCTGCAGCAGACGCTGTTCGACGCCGTCGGCGCCGAGCACATTCATCTTGGGCGCCACTGCGTGGACTACACCACAGGGATCGACAAGGTCGTCGCCACCTTCGAGGATGGGGAGCGCGTCGAGGCGGATCTGCTGGTGGTGGCCGACGGCACTCACTCGAAGCTTCGCGACACGCTCGTCGGCCGGCGCGTCGAGCGCCAGTACGTGGGCTACGTGAACTGGAACGTGCGCGTGACGGCCGACGCGGCGCTCGCCCCGCTCGAGAGCTGGGACCAGTATGTGGGCGAAGGCAAGCGCGTCTCGCTGATGCCCATGGGAGTGGGAGGCAACGACGCCGGCGAGCAGGAGTTCTACTGCTTCTTCGACGTGCCGCTGCCGGCGGGCACGCCCAGCGCCCCGGCCCGCTATCGCGACGAGTTGAAAGAGCACTTCGCCGGTTGGAGCGCCCCGGTGCAGGCGCTGATCGAGCGTTTCGACCCCGCGCGCATGGCGCGGGTCGAGATCCACGACATCGAACCGCTCTCGCGGCTCACCGATACCCGCGTGGCGCTGCTGGGCGACGCCGCCCACGCCATGGCGCCGGATCTCGGCCAGGGCGGCTGCCAGGCGATGGAGGATGCCTGGGTACTGGCCGAGGCGCTGACGAGCGCGCTTGCCGAACAGGCCGAGCCCGACGCGGCCCTGGCTCGGGCGCTGGCGCGCTACGACGAGGCGCGCGTCAAGCGGGTCGGCGAGATCGTCAGACGAGCACGCTCGCGGGCGGCGATGATTCACGGCGAGAACGCCGCCGAGACCCAAGCCTGGTACGAGGAGCTTGGCCGCGAGCAGGGTGTCGGCGTGCGTGCGGGGATCGAGAAGACGATCCGGGGCGGCCCGCTGGCGTGACCGCCCGGTCGATCACATGATGAATTGCACGACGACGTAGCCGATCGACAGGAGCGTCAGCGTGGCGATCGCCAGCCAGCTCCAGGCGTTGATCAGTTTCGAGGGGCGCAGGGCGACGGGCACGGTGCGGCCGTTGGCGGTGAAGTGGTTGAGCGCGGCGAGGATCGGGCTCAACAGAAACGCCACCACCATCACGAAGTCCATGAACAGGCGGAAGTTGCCCATCAGGGTGTAGAGGATCACCACCGCCAGCAGCGACAGCCCGACCAGCGAAACCAGAAACGCCGGGCTGCCTTCCAGGGTGCGCGACTCGTTCGCCGCGTCCGCCGGGCGAATGAAGGTGTACCAGGAGGCGCTGATCATGCGCGGGAAGCCGTCGAGCACGGTGAGCAGGGTAGTGAGCATCACCGTGAAGGCGGAGATGCCCACCACCACGCCGCTCCACTCGCCAAGTGTCGAGGTGTAGAGGCTGATCACCTGGCTTGCAAAGCCCACCGCGCCGTCGGCGGGGCTCACGCCCTGGCTGTGCATCACGCCGGCGCCCATGATCACGAAGCAAGCCGCCAGTACCGCCGCGCCGATGTAGCCGATGTTGAAGTCGATCTTCTCGGCGGCGGTGTCGCTGCGCCGTCCCTGGGTCTTGTTGCGCGCCTCGGACCACAGCGAGTTCATGATGGCCAGGGTGATGTCGGAAGGCATCAGGCCGAGCACCGCCACCAGGGTCACGAAGGTGGTCACGCTCCAGAGCGGCGAAATCGCCGTCGACGGGTAGAACGACCAGTCCACCAGCGGCAGCGCCGCCAGGGCGGCGAACAGCGTGGTCACGCTCAGGATCACCACGAACACCTTGTTCACCCAGTCCAGCAGCCGGTAGCCGCCGGCGACGGTGAGCACGCCGCACAGCGCGATGAGGATCACCGCCACCGTGGGCGGAGAGAGCGCAAGCGAAACGAGACTGCCGGCAAGTCCGGCGGTGGTGATGGCGATCGCCGCGATGATGATCGCCGTCACCGGGATCTGCACCAGCGCGAACAGCGCGACCACCGAGCGGCCGAAGGTCTGGCGATATCCCTCGACCAGCGACTGGCCGGTCACGCTGACGTAGAAGGGCCCGAACAGGAACGACGGATACTTCAGCAGCACCGCGAGCAGGATGAAGCCCAGAAGCCCCGTGCCATACTCCGCTCCGGCGCGGGTGGACTGCACCACGTGAGAGGTGCCGATCGCCGCGCCCGCGAACAGAAAGCCAGGGCCGAGGGCGGCGAGGTATTTGGCGTAGGTGGACCGGGAAGGCGCATCGCCAAGGGATGCGGAGTCTTGAGAGGGCATGAAGTGCTCCTTGTGAGCCATATGTGCGGGGGCGGCTTGTTGTTCTGCCCCCGCTGCGCGAGGCGGCTATGGTAGCCCAGCTCGCCTGCGCTTTCATGCCGCATGCGACCATAAGCGCATATCTGCTACATATACGGCATACCTTTAGTACTCTAGGTCGTCTTAGCGTTTCAACGTCCACCCACCAGCAGGTTCGCCCATGCTCAGCGCTCTCATCTACGTTCTGATCTTCGTTGGCGTCACCGCGACGCTCTACCAGCTCTACGCGGTGAACTATGCGATCAATTTCGATAACCACAAGCGGCTCTCGCGCGACCAGGCCGAGCGCCTCGAGACGCTCAAGCACGCGGGCGCCGAGTACCGCGCAAGCGGTGAGCGCGCGCCTTTTGAGCAGGTGGTACGCAGCACCCTGGGAGAGCAGGTGGAGACGGCGCTGGTGCGCGAGGCCCTGGAGCACGACGACGAGCAGGCCATCAAGGCGCTGCTGCGCCGCCGCCCGCGGCTGCGCTTTGGCGAGCGCGTCACGGTGCGCCATCCGCTGCTGGGCGAGACGCGCTTGCCCCGCCGCGATTGGCGGTCGTTGTTCATCGGCCTGGTCATCCTCAACAGTCTGATCGCGCAGTTCCTGGGCGGCATGAGCATCTACACCCTGCTCTACCGCGTCGAGACGCCGTCGCTTGCCTGGCTCAACGAGCCGAGCATCCTGATGGTGCTGATCTTCTTGTTGATACCGCTGACCCACGCCATCGGTCGGCTCGACTTCTACATGAACGATCTCTACCAGGTCGGCCGGCTCGAGCGCGAGACCGCCGCCGTCGAGGCGTATTCCTGAACGAGGCGTTCCCAACGCGTCGGTGAGCCAGTAAAGTAGCCTGCTCATCATTTTCGGTACAGGCAGGCTCCATGACTCAACGACGCTTTCCCGAACAGCGGCTGCTGGCGGCGCGCAAGCTGCATCCACGCTTCACGCCGGTGGTCTTCGCGCTCTACATGTCCTCGATCATGGCGTTTCTGATGACGCTGGTGATCACCGCGGTCAACAGCGGCCTGGACGGCGCGTTCATGTCCCGGGTGTGGCAGGCCTACCGGGTGGCGATGCCGGTGGCCTTTTTGTGCATTCTGGTGGTGCGTCCGGTGGTCGCGCGGCTGGTGCAGTGGACCGTGCGCTCGATCTGACGCCGCCTCAGTCGCTGTTGACCTGGCGCCAGGAGCGCCGCCCCAGATGCGAGGGGTTGAGCCCGATCGTGATCGGGGCGGCCGCGCCCCCGGGGCTTCCCACGTAGAGCGTTTCGGTTTGGGTGCCCGGGTTCTGGATGCCCACCAGCCGCTCGCCACTTCCCGCCTGAAGACCCGTGATGGCATCGCCGTTGACCCTGACGCCGGCATCGATCTGCC
>NZ_JAMZBD010000301.1:0-3980 GCF_024158685.1 Halomonas sp. 707D4
CTTCCAGGTAGCGAAACTGCAGGCGCCCGTTGCGGTCGCGATGAAGCTGGAAGATGACGCCCGGCAGATGCGCCAGCAGGCGGTCTGCGCTGAGAAGAGCGGGGGAAGGTGTGTCGTGCACGAGCATGCGTGATCCCTTCGCAATGCGTGGTGGTCGCCGAATCGATAAGTGAGGATAGCGCCAAACCCGACACAGCGATGTAAGCGTTCTGCCATGATCGACGAAATAAGTTATATCTTTTTGGAATATAAATTGACGGTTGATCGGCTGAATCGCAGGAAAAGACGCGGGTTTTCGTGAATTACTGGCGGGTAGCGCCCGAGTTAACTACTTTTTTGAAGATAAACAAATCGTTCAGGGACGCAACATGGCAGACGAGAATCCGCTAGATCATCAGCATGACACTCCTCGCAAGGTCAGCACCCGCGAGCTCTTTCGTCACAACCGGGTCAGGGCGATCGCCGGTATCGCCGCAATCGGAGTGGTCTGGGCCATCATGGCGCAGTCCAATGCCAACACCCATCGCGAGCGCGTCGATTCGTTGCAAGCTGATCTGGCCGCCGCCGAGCAGCAGAATCAGCGCCTGAGTCAGCGTGTAAGCGAGTACGAACAGGCCGAGACGGACCTGGCAGCGATGCGTGAAGAGATCGCTTCGCTCGAGGAGCAGCAGAGTCAGGCACAGTCGGGTCTCGAGGAGGTTCAGCAGGAGGTTGGCTCGGTCCAGTCGCGGCTCGAGGAGCTCCAAAGTCAGCGCGACTCGCTCCAGCAGGAAGTGGATGCGCTGGAAGAAGAGCTCGAAAATGCTCAGAGCAGCATGCAGTCGTTGCGCGACGAGCGTGACGAAGCGGTCAGCGCTCGCGACGAGGCCCAATCGTCGCTCGACGAGCTCGAACAGGCCCGCGAAAGCGCCGAAGAGGCGCGCCAGGAAGCAGAAACCGCGCGTCAACAGGCCGAGGAGCAGCGCCAGCAGGCCCTCGACGAGCAGAACCAGGCGCAGGAAGAGCTCGAGGCGCTCGAGTCTCAGGTCGAGGAGGCCAATGAGCGCCTGAGCGCCCTTCAGGAGCAAGTCGACAGCGCCGAGCAGGAGCTCGAGCAGCTTCAGAGCCAGCGCGACAGCATCAGCAGCGAACGCGACGATCTTCAGAGCGAGATCGACGCGCTCGGCGAGCAGCGCGAGGAGCAGGAGCAGAGCCTGACCCAGGTGCGCGGCGAGACCGACGACCTGATGGTGGCGCTCGATATCGGCCGCGAGGAACTGGCAAGCGTCGAAAGCGATATCGAGACCCGCGAAGCGCAGCTCGAGCGCCTGGAGAACCAGCTGCGCGACTGGCGCAGCGAGCTCTCGGCGCTGGATGACCGCCTGGGCGAAGTCGACGACGTGGCCGAGGACGACGTGCCCGATCTTTCCGGCAGCGCCTCTTCCGCCCAGGGCCAGGGCGGTTCAGCGTCACAGGAGCCGGCGCAGCAGGACGAAGCGCAGCAGAACCAGGACGCCGGCGACGACGAGCAGCAGGGCCAGGGCAACAACTGAGCCTTCAGATAGTACGCGGGTACGGCCAGGGCCGTACCCGCTTTTTTATGCGCCGAGTTTATGAACGCCGCCTCAGCGCGTATGATCTAGCCAATTCAACGTTCAAGGAGCGCCCGATGGAAGGGATCAAGCATATCGTCGCCGTCGCATCCGGCAAGGGGGGCGTCGGCAAGTCCACCGTCACCGTCAACCTGGCGCTGGCGCTGTCCGCCCAGGGGTATCGTGTCGGCGTGCTGGATGCGGACATCTACGGGCCGAGCCAGGCGCAGATGCTCGGCGTTGCGGAGGGGACGCGCCCGCAGACCGTGGGCGAGAACACCTTTCTGCCGCTCGAGGCTCACGGGCTCCAGGCGATGTCGATGGCGTTTCTGGTCAACAGTCGGGATGCGCTGGTGTGGCGCGGTCCGATGGTGGTCGGTGCCTTCCAGCAGATGCTCAACCAGACGAAGTGGGACGATCTCGACTTCCTGTTGATCGACATGCCCCCGGGTACCGGCGACATCCAGCTGACACTTGCTCAGAAGGTGCCGGTCTCCGGCGCGGTGGTGGTCACCACGCCGCAGGACATTGCGCTGCTCGACGCACGCAAGGGCATCGAGATGTTCCGCAAGGTAAAGGTGCCGGTGGTCGGTGTGATCGAGAACATGAGCCTCTACACCTGCGAGAAGTGCGGCCACGAAGCCGCTATTTTCGGCGCCGGTGGAGGCGAACGCATCGCCGATGAGTATAATACCGCGCTGCTCGGTCGCCTGCCGCTGACCCTCGACATTCGCGAGCTGGCCGACTCCGGCACGCCCAGCGTGATCGCCAAGCCCGACAGCTCCGAGAGCCAGGCCTTTGCCGACATCGCCCGCCAGGTGGCCCAGGCGGTGATGGGGACGCAGCAGAGCGGCCCCACGATTTCCTTTAGTGAGTGATTAGTCAACCCATGAGTATTCAGCCAGATAAGTGGATTCGCCGCATGGCGCAAGAGCGCGCCATGATCGAACCCTTCGAGCCCGGCCAGGTACGTCACGTCGACGACCAGCGGGTGATTTCCTACGGCACCTCGAGCTATGGCTACGACGTGCGCTGCTCGGACGAGTTCAAGGTCTTCACCAACATCCACTCGGCGATCGTCGATCCCAAGGCGTTCGACGAGAAGAGCTTCGTCGACGTGAAGGGCGATGTCTGCATCATTCCGCCCAACTCCTTTGCGCTGGCGCGCACCGTCGAGTACTTTCGCATTCCGCGCAACGTGCTGACCATCTGCCTTGGCAAGTCCACCTACGCGCGCTGCGGCATCATCGTCAACGTCACGCCCCTCGAGCCCGAGTGGGAAGGCCACGTGACGCTGGAGTTCTCCAATACCACCAACCTTCCGGCCAAGATCTACGCCCACGAAGGCGTGGCGCAGATGCTGTTTCTGACCGCCGACGAGGAGTGCGAAACCTCCTACAAGGATCGCGGCGGCAAGTACATGGGCCAGCGTGGCGTGACGCTCCCACGCACCTGAGCGCTATCGAAGCCAAAAAAAGCGCGCCTTACAAGGCGCGCTTTTTTCGTTGGTTCCTGCCGGTCCGAGGCGACCGTCAGGGCTCCTCGTCGAGCTCCTCGGCGGCATCGTCGTGAGAAAGACGCATGCCGTGGGGCGGCAGGGGCTGGCCATCGATGGTCACGGCATCGTTGGCGTACTGAAGCCGACCCTGCAGGAACCACTGCACGGCGATGGGGAAGATCAGGTGCTCGCGGGCGTGGACCTTCTCCTTGAGGCTCTCGACGCTGTCCTCCGGGGTGACCCGGCACTCGGCCTGGAGCACGACCGGGCCGCCATCGAGTTCCTCGGTGACGAAGTGCACGCTGCAGCCGTGGACATCGACGCCGTCGGCCAGCGCCCGGGCGTGGGTGTCGAGCCCTTGGTAGGCGGGCAGCAGCGACGGGTGGATGTTGAGCATCCGGCCCATGAAGCGCTGCACGAAGCGTGGCGTCAGGATGCGCATGAAGCCTGCCAGCACGATCAAGTCCGGCTCGTGGCGCTCGATCACCTTGATCAGCGCGCCGTCGTAGGCCTCGCGGCTGTCGTACTCGCGGTGGGGCAGGGCGACCGCCTCGATGCCCGCCTCATGGGCGCGCTTGAGCCCGTAAGCGCCGGGCTCGTTGGAAATGACCGCCTTGATCTCGCCGCCGAGGCGGTCATGGGTCTGGGCCTCGATCAGCGCGGCGAGGTTGCTGCCGCTGCCGGAAATCAGCACCACGATGCGGCGCTGGTCGATCGGCGCCGGCGTCATGTCGGTCAGCGTGTCGCTGGCGTAGTCGTTACTGCTCACGGCGCGGGTTCTCCAGCACGACCGCCTCGCCGCTGCGCTCGACGATGGCGCCGATGCGGTGAACGGTTTCACCCTGCTCCTTCAGGTAGGCTTCGGCCTGGTCGGCTTCGGCGGCAGGCACGACGACCACCATGCCGATGCC
>NZ_JAMZBD010000302.1:0-3943 GCF_024158685.1 Halomonas sp. 707D4
GCTCACAGGTGCTGCCATCGTGGCGCTGGGCCACCACGCCACCGGCCTGCTTTCCAATGACGACGATCTGGCCCTCGACGTGCTCGATGCCGGCGAATCCGCCTGGGATCGCGCCTGGCACCTGCCGCTGTGGGACGAGTACCAGGAACAGCTCGACTCCAACTTCGCGGACCTCGCCAACATCGGCGGGCGCCCGGCGGGGACCATCACTGCGGCGTGCTTTCTGTCGCGCTTCGCCGAGCACTTCCCCTGGGCGCACCTGGACATCGCCGGCACCGCCTGGCATTCGGGCAAGCAGAAAGGCGCCACCGGCCGCCCGGTGGGGCTTCTGACCCAGTACCTGCTGGATCGCGAAGCCGACGCCGAGGTGGAAACCGAGACAAAATAGCCGGCCCGGCCGGTTAACGGTTGCCTTTCGTCAGCACAACCGTTAAATCTGAACGTCATGAGACGCCCGCACGCGCGGGCGTCTTTTCCCCCTTCTGATGTCACCCCCTGCGGGGGTATTTTTTGCGGAGACCATACGCCGTGCCCAGTGCCAGTTCAGCCAACCGTTTCGATATCCTGCCCTCCAACCTGCCCACGGCGGAGAACATTCGCGAAAGCATCCTCCAGAACCCAGGCTTTGGACGTCACTTCACCGACCACATGGTCAACATCCGCTGGACCGTGGACGCCGACTGGCACGGCCACCAGGTGCGCCCCTACGGGCCGCTGACCCTGGACCCGGCGGCGGCGGTGCTGCACTACGGCCAGGAGATCTTCGAGGGCATCAAGGCCTACCGCCACGAGGATGGCTCCATCTGGACCTTTCGCCCGGAGAAGAACGCCGAGCGCCTGCGCCGTAGCGCCCGTCGGCTCGCCCTGCCGGAACTCTCGGACGACGACTTCATCGGCTCGATCCAGGCGCTGCTCGCCCAGGATCACGCCTGGGTACCCACGCCGCACAGCGACGCCGACGAGTGCAGCCTCTACCTGCGCCCGTTCATGATCGCATCGGAAGCCTTTCTCGGCGTGCGCCCGGCTCACGAAGTGGACTACTACGTCATCGCCTCGCCTGCGGCGTCCTACTTCAAGGGCGGCATCTCGCCGGTCTCGATCTGGCTCTCGTCGACCTACAAGCGCGCCGCCGCCGGCGGCACCGGCTTTGCCAAGTGCGGCGGCAACTACGCAGCCTCGCTCGCCGCGCAGAAAGAGGCCGAAAGCCACGGCTGCGGTCAGGTGGCGTTTCTGGACGCCGCCGAGAACAAGTGGATCGAAGAGCTCGGCGGCATGAACCTGTTCTTCGTCTACAAGGATGGCCGCCTGGTCACCCCGCGTTTGACCGACACCATTCTCGAAGGCGTGACCCGCAACTCCGTGCTGACGCTGGCTAAAGACATGGGCCTGACCCCGGAAGAGCGCCCGATCAGCATCGACGAGTGGCGCGAAGGTGCGGCCAACGGCGAGATCAGCGAAGTGTTCGCCTGCGGCACCGCGGCGGTCATCACCCCGGTGGGCGAGCTGGTCACCGAGAACGAGCGCATCCGCGTTCAGGGCGACGGTGGTTCAGAGGTCGCCATGCGCATTCGCAAGACGCTGCTCGACATCCAGTACGGACGCAGCGAGGACAAGCACGGCTGGCTGACCCGGCTGGTGTGATCGCCTCTGCCGCCGCCTTCCGGCGGCGGCTTTTTTCATAGCGCTGCTTCTCATAGCGTCGCTGTTCATAGCGTAAGGCAGACCCATGGCGCGAATCGACTTCTACATTCTTCAGGACACCACCCTGGAGGCGCGGCTCGCCTTTGCCTGCAAGCTGGCCGAGACCATCCACCGCAAGGGCTACCGGCTGCACCTGCACTGCGAGGATCAGGCGCTCGCCGAGCAGGCCGACGAGGCGCTGTGGAGCTTTCGCGAGGATGCCTACCTGCCCCACGCGATCGAAGGCAGCGACCTGGCCGCGAGCGTCCCCATCACGCTGGGCTTTGGCGAACTGCCCGCGCCCCGCGAGGAGACCGCGCTCTTGAACCTGCATCCGGACATCCCGGAGGGCATCGAGCGTTTCACCCGTGTGGCCGAAATCATCAACCAGCACCAGCAGGTGCTGGTGACCAAGCGCGCCTGCTGGCAGCGCTACAAGGAGCTTGGCCATGAGGTAGTGCCGCACAAGATCGGCTGATACTGGAGAGAAAGCCCATAAGCGACAAGCCCGCTTCCCTGATCATACCGCCCGATGGCTACAGCGACTGGCTCACCGAGCTGAAGCACCGCATTCATGGCGCTCAGCAGCGGGCGACGCTGGCGGTCAACCGCGAGCTGATTTTGCTCTACTGGCAGATCGGCCGCGATATTCTTAAGCGCCAGGCAGAGCAGGGTTGGGGCGCGAAGGTGATCGAGCGACTAGCGTTCGATCTGCGCTCGGCGTTTCCGGAAACCAAGGGCTTCTCCAGAGCCAATTTGATGTACATGCGTGCCTTTGCCGACGCTTGGTCCAACGATGAAATTGTCCAACAGGCCGTTGGACAATTACCCTGGGGCCATAACCTTGTGCTTCTCAGTAAATTGAAAGCGCCCGCTGAACGTTTGGCCTATGCTGAGGCCGCTGTGGAAAACGGCTGGTCTCGCAACGTACTGGTCATGCAGATCGAAACCCGCTTGCTGGAGCGCCAGGGCGCGGCGGTGACCAACTTCGAGCCACGCCTGCCCAAGCCACAGTCGGACCTGGCCCGCGAATCGCTGAAAGACCCCTACCGCTTCGACTTTCTCGGTCTGACGGCCGAGTCCCAGGAGCGCGAGGTCGAAGAGGCGCTGGTACGTCACGTCACCGAGTTTCTGCTGGAACTGGGCGCAGGCTTTGCCTTCGTGGGGCGCCAGGTGCTGCTCGACGTCGGCGGCGAAGAGTTCTTTCTAGATCTTCTGTTCTATCATCTGAAGCTTCGCTGCTACGTGGTCATCGAGCTCAAGACCGGCAAGTTCAAACCGGAACATCTGGGGCAGCTCGGCTTCTACTTGACGGCGGTCGACCGCCAGATCAAAACCGAGCTGGATGCGCCGACCATCGGCCTTTTACTGTGCAAGAGCAAGAACCGGGTGGTTGCCGAGTACAAGCTGCTGGAATCGCTACCCACCGAGCTGCAAACCGGCCTGCCCAGTATCGAGCGCCTCGAACAGGAGCTCGCCGAGATAAAACGTCGGCCAGGCGTAGAGTAAACGGCGCCAGTGAAGGCGGTAGCACCTTGAACGCGCGCCTGACGCCCTCCCCCATATCGCGCTATACTGGCCGCCATTTTTCGAACTTCTTTTGAATTTCGTGCTTTCTCCGGAAAGCATCGTCGTCGGTGAGCCGCTCCATGGAAAAGACCTACCAACCCGAACAGATCGAAACCCGCTGGTACGAGCGCTGGGAGGCGGACAACCGCTTCGCGCCGTCAGGCACCGGCGCGCCCTTCTCCATCATGATTCCGCCGCCCAACGTGACCGGAAGCCTGCACATGGGCCACGCGTTCCAGGACACCATCATGGATACCCTGACGCGCTGGAAGCGAATGCAGGGCAACAACACTCTGTGGCAGGTAGGCACCGACCACGCCGGCATCGCCACCCAAATGCTGGTGGAGCGCAAGGTCGCCGCGGAAGAGGGCAAGACGCGCCACGACCTCGGCCGCGAAGCGTTCACCGACAAGATCTGGGAGTGGAAGGAGGAGTCCGGCGGTCACATCACGCGCCAGCTGCGCCGCATGGGCGCCAGCGTCGACTGGTCCCGCGAGCGCTTCACCATGGACGACGGCTTCTACAAGGCGGTTCAGGAAGTATTCGTGCGCCTGCACGAAGAGAAGCTCGTCTACCGCGGCAAGCGTCTGGTCAACTGGGACCCGACGCTGCACACCGCGATCTCCGATCTCGAGGTCGAGAACAAGGAGCAGCAGGGCAGCTTCTGGCATTTCCGCTATCCGCTGGCCGACGG
>NZ_JAMZBD010000303.1:0-3937 GCF_024158685.1 Halomonas sp. 707D4
GTCGTAGAGGGTGTCCTCCACCAGCGCGACGCCGTCGCCGTGGTAGCTCAGATCCCACAGGGCGATCTGCTCGGCGAGCGCCTGAGCCTCGCGCTCCAGCCGTGCCCCGGGCCAGTCAGGGCAGGCGTTGGCGGCGGCTGGCGCCAGCACCAGCCACAGCGCGGTGGCAAGCAGCGCAAGGGGCAAGCGGGGAAGAAAAGACGTTCTCGTCATGGCAGCGGCCCGAGCCTAAGTATGCATAGCAAAGCCTAGAGCACGCAGCCGATACTCGCCCAAAAAAAACGCCCCCGCTGTCAACGGGGGCGTCATCGAAAGAGACGAGCGGCTTACAGGCCAGCGGCGGCTCTCAAGGCGTCGGCCTTGTCGATCTTCTCCCAGGGGAAGGCGGTGAAGGTTTCGGTCTGCGTCTCGCCCTTGTCGTCGACCCAGGTGTAGCTGTGCTCGAAGGGCTCGCGGCCGAAGTGGCCGTAGGCGGCGGTGAGCTGGTACATCGGGTGCAGGAGATCGAGCATCTTGGTGATCGCGTAGGGACGCAGGTCGAAGTGCTCGCGTACCAGCTTGACGATGGTCGCGTCGTCGATCTTGCCGGTACCGAAGGTGTCGATGGAGACCGACGTCGGCTCGGCCACGCCGATGGCATACGACACCTGGATCTCGCACTTGTCGGCCAGGCCCGCAGCGACCACGTTCTTGGCCACGTAGCGTCCGGCGTAAGCGGCACTGCGGTCGACCTTGGACGGATCCTTGCCCGAGAACGCACCGCCGCCGTGGCGGGCCATGCCGCCGTAGGTATCGACGATGATCTTGCGCCCGGTCAGGCCACAGTCGCCCACCGGCCCGCCGATCACGAACTTGCCCGTCGGGTTGATGTGGTACTGGGTGTTCTCGTCAAGCCATTCGGCGGGCAGCACTTCCTCGATGATCTCGCGCTGGACCATGTGGCGCAGATCTTCCTGGGCGATCTCCGGATCGTGCTGGGTGGAGAGCACCACCGCGTCGACGCCGCAGGGCTGACCCTGCGCGTCGTAACGGAAGGTCACCTGGCTCTTGGCGTCCGGGCGCAGCCACGGCAGCAGGCCGTTCTTGCGCAGCTCCGCCTGGCGCTCCACCAGGCGGTGGGAGTAGTGGATCGGCGCCGGCATATAGGCGTCGGTTTCGTTGGTGGCGTAGCCGAACATCAGGCCCTGGTCGCCCGCGCCTTGATCTTCGGGCCTGGAGCGATCCACGCCCTGGGCGATCTCCACGCTCTGCTTGCCGATCAGGTTCACCACGCCGCAGGTGGCGCCGTCGAAGCCGACCTGGGAGGAGGTATAGCCGATATCGGTGATGACGTCGCGCACCAGCGTCTCCAGATCGACCCAGGCGGAGGTGGTGATCTCGCCGGCGATGATCGCCACACCGGTCTTCACCAGGGTCTCGCAGGCCACGCGCGCCTGCTTGTCCCGGGCAATAATCGCATCCAGCACCGCATCGGAAATCTGGTCGGCGATCTTGTCGGGGTGCCCTTCGGAAACGGACTCGGAGGTAAACAGGGAATATTCGCTCATTGCGCGCTCGGCCCTCGTACGATGGCTGCCAGGTGACAGCCTCAAGAAAATCATGGCAGGAGGCACCCTGCCAGAGTGGTAAAGCGGCCAGGCCGCATCAGACGGCGAAGTTTACACATATGGCGCGCTTCTTCCCACAACGTGTCCGCATAATTTGCCGAGGCCGGGGAAGTCAGCGACAATGGCGCCTTTCCTGTTGTCGATACCTGTTTTCCGTTTGCAAGCGAGGAGCACTCCATGCCGTCCCGTTTCGAGTTGGCCAACGCCATTCGCGCCCTTTCCATGGATGCCGTGCAGAAGGCCAAATCCGGTCACCCCGGCGCGCCCATGGGCATGGCGGACATCGCCGAGGTGCTGTGGAACGACTACCTCAAGCACAACCCGGAAGACCCGAAGTGGGCCGACCGCGACCGCTTCGTGCTCTCCAACGGCCACGGCTCGATGCTGCTCTACTCGCTTTTGCACCTCACCGGCTACGACGTGAGCCTGGAGCACCTGCAGGCGTTTCGCCAGCTCCACTCGCCCACCGCCGGCCACCCGGAATTCGGCTACGCACCAGGGATCGAGACCACGACCGGCCCGCTCGGTCAGGGCTTTGCCAACGCCGTGGGCTTCGCCATCGCCGAAAAGACGCTGGCGGCGCAGTTCAACCGCCCCGGCCATACCGTGGTCGACCACCACACCTGGTGTTTCCTCGGTGACGGCTGCCTGATGGAGGGTATCTCCCACGAGGCGGCGTCGCTCGCCGGCACCCAGCAGCTCGGCAAGCTGATCGCGCTGTACGACGACAACGGCATCTCCATCGACGGCGAGGTCGAGGGCTGGTTCACCGACGATACCGCCAAGCGCTTCGAGGCCTACGGCTGGCACGTGGTGCCCAACGTCGACGGCCACAAGCCCGACGAGATCAAGGCGGCCATCGAGCTCGCCAAGCAGAGCGACAAGCCGAGCCTGATCATCTGCAAGACCATCATCGGCTTCGGTGCGCCCAACAAGCAGGGCAAGGAGGACGCCCACGGCGCCCCGCTGGGTGACGACGAAGTCGCCGCCGCACGCCGCGAGCTTGGCTGGGAGCACGCTCCGTTCCATATCCCGGAGCCGATCTACTCCGCCTGGGATGCCCGCGACGAGGGCAAGAAGCAGCAACAAGCCTGGAAAGAGCGCTTCGCGCGCTACGCCGAGGCCCACCCTGAACTCGCCCGCGAGTTCCAGCGCCGCATGAAGGGCGAACTGCCGGCGGAACTCGGCACCGAGGCGCTGATCGAGAAGGCCCAGGAGAAAGGCGAGAGCATCGCTTCGCGCAAGGCGTCCCTTCTGGCGCTCAACGCCATCGGCCCGCAGATGCCCGAACTTCTCGGCGGCAGCGCCGATCTCGCGCCGTCGAACCTGACCTTCTGGGAAGGCACCCAGGCGATCACCGCCGAGAACCCCGGCGGCAGCTACCTGCACTACGGCGTGCGCGAGTTCGGCATGGGCGCGGTGATGAACGGCATCGCCCTGCATGGCGGCTTCGTGCCCTACGGCGCCACGTTCCTGATCTTCATGGAGTACATGCGCAACGCCGTACGCATGGCCGCGCTGATCGGTCGTCAGGCGATCTACGTGTTCACCCACGACTCCATCGGCCTTGGCGAGGACGGCCCGACCCACCAGCCGATCGAGCAGCTCACCAGCCTTCGCACCACGCCGAATCTGTCGACCTGGCGCCCCTGCGACGCCGTCGAGACCATGGCGGCCTGGGACGCGGCGCTCAAGCGCCACGCCGGCCCCACGGCGCTGATCCTGTCGCGCCAGAACCTGCCGCACCAGGCGCGCAGCAAGGCGCAGCTGGCCCACATCCAGCGCGGCGGCTACGTGCTGAAGGATGCCGAGGGCACCCCGGCGCTGCTTCTGATCGCCACCGGCTCGGAAGTGGGTCTCGCCATGGATGCCGCCGCCGAGCTCGAGAAGGCCGGCCACGCGGTGCGTGTGGTGTCGATGCCTTCGACCGACCGCTTCGACGAGCAGGACGCCGAGTACCGTGAAAGCGTGCTGCCGCGCGCAGTGACCCGGCGCATCGCCATCGAAGCGGCTCACGGCGACTACTGGTACAAGTACGTCGGCCTCGACGGCCGGATCGTCGGCATGACCACCTTCGGTGAGTCCGCGCCGGCGGGCGATCTGTTCAAGCACTTCGGCTTCACCGTGGAGAACATCGTCACCCAGGCCAATGAGCTTCTGGGCTGATCCTCTCGCGCTTCTGCAGGACGCTTGGCCACGATGCCCGCGCTGACCGGTTTTCTGTGGCTGATCGGCTACTACCTGATCGGGGAGGGGGTGATCCACCTCTCCGGTCTGCCCGTTTCCGCAGGCGTGGTGGGCATGCTCGCGCTGACCGCCACGCTGATCGT
>NZ_JAMZBD010000304.1:0-3900 GCF_024158685.1 Halomonas sp. 707D4
GCCCCGGCGAGCCGATCTCCTCGCCCATCTCGAACAGTATCTTAACGTTGTAGCCAAGCCGCCCTTCGCGCGCCTCGATCACCGCCTCGAGCGCCGCCAGGTTGACGCTGTGCTGGCCCTTGTTGTCGGCAGTGCCGCGACCGAAGACGCGGCCCTCGACGAAGGTCAGCGCCCAGGGTGCGATGCCCTCGGCCCACTTGCTTTCCTGGCCATCGGTCACGTCGCCATGGCCGTAGAGCAGTAGCGTGGCAAGCGCGGGGTCCTCGATGCGCTCGCCGATCAACAGCGGCGGCATGCCCGGCTGCGGGTTGTCGACGATACGGCACTCGAAGCCGAGCGAGACGAGCAGGGGAGCCATCTCGTCGGTCAGGTAGCGCTCGAGGGTCGCAAAGCAGGCGGGATCCTGGCTGACCGTACGCATGGCCACGCGCCGGGCGAGGGCCTTGTAGAAGCTGCCGTCGGCGAGTCCTCGCAGGGCGCGTTCGATGGCATGCTGTCGCTGGGCTTGCGGTATCGTCATGGCCGACCTTCTTCTGGTAGGGGGCGAAAATGCTTCGAGCCTATCGCTTGCCCGGGTTTGCAACCATCATTAATATTTCAAATTATCTTTGCTTTTTTTAGAAGCACTTCTGCCGCTTCGACCCCCGTCGGCAGCGGCCCTTCGACCCTTCATTTGCCCGGAGCGAGCCATGCAGGAACTCAACCTTCGCTACTTTCACAGCGTGGCGAAAACAGGTTCACTCTCGGCGGCGGCCCAGGAGCTGCACGTGGCGGTGTCGGCGGTCAGCCGACAGATCACCAATCTGGAGCAGCGCCTGGGGCTTGCGCTGTTCGTGCGCCAGCCGCGCGGCATGGCGCTGACCGAGGCCGGCGAGCGGCTTCTGGCCTATGCTCTGCGCAACGAACTCGAGCTCGCCGGCGTGATCGACGAGATGCGCGGCATCCAGAAGCGCCAGCAGAAGACGCTGCGCATCGCCTGTCCGGACGGCATGGCCTGGCACTTTTTGCCCCGCATCATCGCCCGGTTCGCCGCTGGGCATCCGGACGTCGATTTCGAAATGAAGGTCGTCGATTCCGCCCAGGCATCGGCGCTGGTCAAGCAGGGAGAAGTGGATATCGCGCTGACCTTCAGCCTGTCCGTCGACATCGGCATTCGGGTGGTGTCGAGCCACGGCGCCGCCATCGGTGCCTTGATGGCGAGTTCCCATCCGCTGGCGCAGAAGAGCACGCTGAGCGTCAAGGACCTGGCGGACTATCCGCTGGCGCTGGCCGATACCGGCTCCACGGTTCGCTACCTGTTCGATGTCGCCTGCCGGCTGGCCGGCATTCGCCTCTGCGCGCGCGTGGCCGGCAATACGCTCGGCGTGATCTACACCCTGGTTTGCGAGCACGCGAGCATGGTGGGGCTTTGCAGCGCGATATCGGTCAGCGGCAAGGTCGAATCCGCCGGCCTGGTGCACAAGCCGCTGACGGATCCGCCGCTGGCCCAGCGCAGCCTGCAGGTGCAGGTGATGGCCGAGCGCCAGCTGCCCGGTCACATCGACGCCTTCATGGCCTACCTCGATGGGCAGCTTCCCGCCGCCGGGCCGGGCCCGACGGCGTCTTGAGCCGCTAGAAGGGGCCGATATCCATGGCCACCGCCACGGCCACGAACAGCCCGCCGGTCACGATCCAGAGCAGCACCAAGGGCCAGACGAACTTGAACCACTCGACGTAGGAGACCCGGGCGATCGCCAGGCATGCCATCAGCGTGCCCGACAGTGGCGTGATGATGTTGGTCACCGCATCGCCGAGCTTGAAGGTGATGAAGGTGGCCTGACGGGTCACTTCCAGCATGTCGCCGATCGGTACCATGATCGGCATGACGATGGCCGCCTGGCCGGTACCGGAGGTGATCAGGCCGTTGAACACCAGGTTGAACAGGTAGAGAAACTCCATGGCGACGATTTTGCCGTGACCGTCGAGAGAGGTCGCCACTGCATGGACCAGAGTGTCGATCAGCTGTGCCTGGCGCAGCAGCACGATGACCGCAGCGGCCACACCGACCACCAGGGCGCCATACAGCACCTCGCGTGCGCCGCTCATCAGGCGTTGAATGAAGGTATTGGGCGAAATGCGCGCAATCAGCGCCGTGGCGATGCCCATCATGATGAAGGTGGCGGAGAGCTGGGGAATGCCCCAGCCATGGTTGAAGGCGCCAAAGAGAAAGAAGCCGAAGCCGAACACGAACAGCGCCAGGACCCACTTGTGGGTGCGCGTGAACGGCGCATTCTGCTCCGGCTCCCCGTCGAGTGCGATGCCCTCGAAGGCCGCCGCGCCCATGACGCTGGCCGCCGGGTCCTGCCTGACGCGGCGAGCGTAGCGACAGATGTAGGCGGCGGTGATGGCGAGGAACACCACGAAGATGGCGGCGCGATAGAGGACGCCTGAAAACAGCGGAAGCTCTGCAATGGTCTGGCCGGTCACGGTCACGGTCGGGTCGAATACCCCGGCGCCGAACCCCGCGTAGGAGCCCAGGAAGATGATCGCGACCCCCACCACCGGGTCGAGCTTCATCGAGCGGGCCAGAAACAGGCCGATCGGAATGAAGGCGATCGCCAGGTTCGCTCCCACGCCCACCGAGGCGAGCGTGGCGAAGGTGGCGCAGAAAATCAGGATCAGGACGTTCTGGCGGCCTTTCGCCAGGCGTAGAAGCTTGTAGATGCCCGCGCTGATCGCCCCGGTGGACTCGATCACCTTGAGCACGCCGCCGACGATCAAGATCAGAAACACCAGCGTGGATGCGTTCACCAGGCCATTGTGCATGGCGGTGAACAGGTCCATCGGGTTCAAGGGGGCGGCGTCGATGAAGCGGAAGCTGTCGGTGTCCACCTGGGTCAGCCCGCCTTGGGTCGAGCGCTCGTAGGTGCCGGCGGGAATCAGATAGGAGGCGATCAGCACCAGCACCATGAAGGCGAACAGGATGATGAACACGTCCGGCATGGCGCGTTTCTTCGGCGGCTTTCCAGGCGCAGGTGTGGCAGGGGAAGAGTGGGTCTCTTGCATCGATCTCTCCGCGTCAGCGTTATGGTTTTAATTGGGGAGATGCCCGGGCCGGGCGTTGGGCGGTCGCGTTCGTGGTGGTCGCGGCGATCTGAAATCACGCTATCAAGTAAGCCAAACGTCGACAATTGTGTATTTGACAAGGCGTGCTTCTAATTTAGGCAAGCGAGACCGGGCTCGACGAGCCCGCGTGGGGAAGTTGAAAGATCGATCTTTTCTAAATTAAGCTTTCTTGTCTTGACACTCGACAAGGACAGGGAAATGAGCGTGAGTTCCAAGACGTTGGGCGTTACCGCAGGCGTCATCGTCGCAGCCGGAGGGCTCTACCTCGGGGCCCAGGCGGTGGTGGGCAACGAAGTGGAGAAGTCGCTCGCCGACGCCTTCGATCGACTCGAGCGCTCGCCCTCCTGGCGCGTGAGGGACGTCCACATCGAAAAGCATCTATTTCACACGACTGCCCGGGCAACCCTGGGGATGGCAGGGAACGACGCTGCCCAGGCCGAACTCGACCTCAACGTCGACCATGGCGTGTTCAAGAGCCCCGTGACCGGAACGCTGACGCCCGCCGGAACGTTTCTGGACGGAACCCTCGACATCGACATGACGGCCTCCTGGCGGGGGATCGCCGGGCAGCTGCGCGCCGAGTCGCTGCAAACGGTGGAGGAGGGCGTCGACGGCGCGCTGACCAACCTCGTGGTGGATGTCGACTACGCCGACGAGCACGACTGGCGCATCGCCTCGCTCGCCGACGACATCTCCATCACGCGCTGGGCGCAGGTGCCGCCGTTTCGACTGGTTTCGCCGCGCTGGGAGATCTCCTCCCGAGGCGAGCGAGGCGATGCGCCAGTCGTGCTCGTC
>NZ_JAMZBD010000305.1:0-3892 GCF_024158685.1 Halomonas sp. 707D4
GATCGAAAGCGCCTGGCTCGAGAACGTCGCGCGCATCGGCGTCACCGCCGGGGCCAGCGCCCCGGAGGTGCTGGTGAAGGGCGTGATCGAACGGCTCAAGAGCCTTGGGGCGACCGATCCCACCGAGCTTGCCGGTCGCGAGGAGAACATCACCTTCTCGATGCCCAAGGAGCTGCGTGAACAGGTGATCGTCAGCGGGTGATGCAAACGGCGGGCGTTTTGGCCATACTGGATGTATGGGCTAACTAAAACGAGACCTGTCGAGTGGCTTCTTTCCTCAAGGGCCGCGCCGCTGTCCAACGGCGGCGCTCACGCGGCTTCACCCTCATCGAAATGCTCGTCACGGTGGCGATCGTGGCCATCCTGGCGGGCATCGCCTACCCAAGCTATCAGCGCTATCTCCAGCATTCGCTACGCGCCGATGCCCAGGCGGGGCTGGTCAACGCTGCCGCCGACCTCGAGCGCTGCTACGTGCGAAATCAGCGCTACGCGGGCTGTTCGATCTCCCCGACCTCGCCCGACGGCCACTATCGGCTCGCCTTCACCGCCGGTGCCGGTGGCTACCTGCTCACTGCCACCACCGACGAGAACGACGGCTGCGAAACGCCGCTGGCGCTCGATGGGCTGGGTGAACGCTTTCCCACGGCGTGCTGGTGATGAGCGGCCAGCGCGGCTTCTCCCTGGTGGAGGCGCTGATCGCGCTGGTGGTTCTGTCGCTCGGGCTGGTCGGTGCGGCCGCCATGCAACTCAAGGCGCTGGATAGCGCCGACGAAGGCTACCGACGGGCGCTGGCGAGCGTGGCCGCGCTGGATGCCCAGGAGCGACTCTGGGCAACCTATCGCCATGCCAGGCAGTGCGCCGAGATCGAGGTCGGGCGTGTCGAAAGCGCCTGGCGACGGCACTGGTTCCAGCACCCGGAAGCGGCGCTGGCAGAAGCGGCGTGGGGCAGTATCCAGCGCGATGCCTGCGACTTCCAGATCACCATAGTCCACGCGGCGCCGGGCAGCGCGCCGCTTGCCTTTCGTTTCGAACTACCCGTCAAACCCTAGGAGCAGGCGCATGAGCGAGCAGGGCGGTTACACCCTCAGCGAGGTGCTGGTGGCGCTGGCCATCGCGAGTCTGCTGGTCATCGCCGCCGGGCAACTGCTGCTGACGAGTGTCACTACCTTCGCCCAGGTGGAGCGCCTGGGGCGCCAGCAGGAGAGTCTAGTGTACACCGCCACCGTGCTCGCCGATCGCCTGCGCCGTCACGATCCCGCCCACGCCTCGAGCGAGGCGCTGTTTCACCTGCGCTGCCAGAGCGGGGCCGAGGAGTGCCGCTGCACGGTCCAGGATCTCGTCGCCGCGCAGCCGCTGGCGTCCTTCGACCGACTCGGCGAGGGTGCCTGCGCGCGCGATGAACCGTTGGGCGTCGCCGGTGAAGATGGCGCGCTCAACGTCGCCCTGCCGCTCGGCCCGCAAGGGCGGGACGTCGTCTTTCACGTCACTCCTCGCCAGGGTGTACTGAGCGATGCCGGTGCGCCGCCCTGAGCCGGGGTCGCCGACCCGCCAGCGCGGTGCGGCCCTGGCGATCGTCATCGTGGTGATGGCGAGCGCGCTGATGCTGGGGATCGTCGGCGTCCAGTCGGCGCTGATCGACCAGCGCCTGGCGGCCAACTATCGCGCCGCCCTGCAGGCCCAGATGCGCGCCGAGCGTGCGGCTGGACAGGCGCTGACGCGCTTCGATAGCCTCGCCTGGGAGCAGGCGCCCGCTATCGACGAGCAGCCCCCTCGCTGGTCGACGCTCGCCCGTCACCCGGCAGCCTCTTTCGCCTGCGCCGAGCGCAGTTGCCTGTATCTGCCGGTATTGCGTGGCGGCGAGCGCTGGGCCCTCGCCTTTGGCGTGGTCCACGACGATACCGCCGAGGCGACGTTGATCGCCCACAGCGAAGCAGTGTTCGTGCGCGTGGAGCAGGATGGCGCGGTTGCGCGGGTCAGGTGGGAGTAGGCGAGGTCAGGCGGTGACACACGAAAAAGCCCCTTCGCGAGGAAGGGGTTTTCCGGGCCGAGCGAAAGCGTTTAGCCTTCGATCGGTGCGCGCCAGTCGTCGGAACCGGAGGTGCCAGCGACGGTGTGTTCCCAGTCGATCTTGCGGTAGGCCAGGGACACGTCCATCAGCTGGGTGAACTCGGCCTTGTTGATGTCCTGGGCGTGCGGCATGCGCAGGTTGATGTCGACGATGGTAGCGTCGGTCAGCGTGGTGGTGAAGAAGTGCTCCTGCTTGCCCTCGACGGAAGTGCGGTACCACTTCAGCGCCACGTTGGGCAGCATTTCACCGGAGGCCAGGGCGTTGTACATCAGCGGCACGGCCTTGTTCAGCGCCACGGTGAAGACGAACGGCTTGTGGGCGCGCTGGCCGGAAGGTTGACCGGACTGCGGGTCGGTCGGCACGGTCACGACGTGCTTGAATTCCTGGACCAGCATTTCGTCTTCGTGGCCTTCCACGTAGATGTTGCCTACGGAGTCGGGTGTGAAGGCGCCGGCAGTGATGTTGCCCTGGGTCTGGCCTTCGATGCTGATATAGCAAGGTGTCGGCATGATGAATCTCCTTTGTCGTGAGTGAACAGGGCGATATCGCCCGATGAACACTTAATCAAGGGCAAGGCGCATGCCAGAAAAAAATATCTCTTTTTTTACAGCTGCTTATTTTTAAATAAGGATTTTATTCTAATTAATATTAGGCAATGGGCTGCCTGTTTTCAGGCAACCCCTTGCCTGATGGGCAAGGGGTTGCCTGTATTTTCGAAGCATCACTGCGCTGCTTTTGCGTAAATCTCCTTTTCGCCCTATTTCTCGTCGAGGAAGAAGTAAATCGTCTATCCATCGACGCGCCCGTCACCCTTTCTGGCCAGAAGTTATACGCGACTTCTTGCTTCAAGCACCAAAAATATAACTTTTGACGTAAGAAAACCGTGTCTTTTTGCTTGAGACATTGCTGACAGTTATTGTAAGAAATGTCTTACAAATACATTTCAAGAAGTTAAGAGAGGTTAGCTGAAAGGTTAAGTTCGGCAAAAAATCGCCTAAATGTTCCTAACGTGCAGATACGACATGTTCGCATCGCGAGCCTTGCGCCCTAGTGTTTAAAAATGACCCATTGGCGCCGTCCAAGCAGATTCGTTAGCGTTTGTAGATTGACGAATATTGACTGAAACGTTCGATTTTTTCACTTTCAGGACGCACTCATGGCTAAGCAAGGCACCGTCGCACCCAAAGAACGCATTAACATCAAGTACGTTCCGGCCACTGGTGACCAGCAGGCGGATACGGAACTGCCGCTGAAGCTGCTGGTAGTAGGCGACTTCAAGGGCGGCGAGGAAGAAACGCCCATCGAGGAGCGTCAGGCCGTCTCGGTCGACAAGAACAATTTCCAGTCGGTGATGCGCGAGGCCGGCCTTACGCTCACGACTTCGGTCACCAACCGTCTCGAGGAGAGCGAAGAGCCCGACGAGATGGCCGTGGATCTCTCCTTCAAGTCCCTCGAGGACTTCTCGCCGGATGCGATTGCCAAGCAGGTGCCGGAGCTTCGCAAGCTGGTCGAGCTGCGCGAGGCGCTGGTGGCCTTGAAAGGCCCCTTGGGTAACGTACCCGCTTTTCGGGATCGTTTGCAAAAGCTGCTGGAGAGCGACGAGGCGCGTCAGCAGCTGCTCAGCGAGCTGGAGCTTCTGGATACGGATTCCAAGGGCGGCGAGTGAGTCGCCTGGTTTCTCCGTGTCACTCCCTACCCAAATGCGAGGCTAAACGATGAGCAAGACGGCTAAACAGCACTCCACGGCGGCCCAGGCGGAGACCGAAGAGGTTTCGCTGCTGGACCAGGTAATGGCGCAGACCCGCATGGCACCCGCCGACGAAG
>NZ_JAMZBD010000306.1:0-3879 GCF_024158685.1 Halomonas sp. 707D4
GTGCCCGGGCGCGGCCGCGGAACACGCCCAGCACTTCATGGGCATCGGCATGAAAGTGCTGGAAGTCGTAGAGGTGGTAGCGCCAGGCCGGCGGCCAGCCGTGGCGCTCGAACAGCGCCTCGAAGGCCTTCGCGCGCGACTCGGGCTCGGCGTCTTTCACCGCGCCGCGGTAGATCAGCACCGCAAGCGTGGAGTTGGGGAAGCCATTGACGGTATCGGGAGAGAGAAAGAGCGTTTCCGGTGTCATGGTCGCGACCTCGGTGGGGGTGTTGGTTCAGCATAGCAAGTGACGCGCTAGACTAAAGTTGAGCCACGCAAGGCACTGCGTCGAGCGGGAACCTTGGTAGGCTAGGAGCATTACCAAGTGCAGGTTTCTTTTCGTGCGTGTATCGAGCGCTAAGGCGACGTCATGATCATTTCAAGCCCTTCGGACTACCGGCAAGCCGCCAAGCGGCGCATTCCCCGTTTCTTGTTCGACTACCTCGATGGCGGCTCGGTGACCGAGAGCACGCTGCGCGGCAATGTCGAGGCGCTGCAGGCTATACCGCTGCGCCAGCGCGTGCTGAAAGGCGGCGGCACGCCCACGCTCGACACCGAGATTCTGGGAAGCGCCTGGAAGCTGCCCGTCGCGCTCGCCCCGGTGGGCGCCACCGGCCTCTACGCCCGGCGCGGCGAGGTGCAGGCGGCGCTCGCCGCCGAGAAGGCGGGCATTCCCTACACGCTCTCCACGGTCTCGGTCTGCTCCATCGAGGAGGTCGCCCGCGAGGCCCACGGCGAGCAGTGGTCGCAGCTCTACGTGCTGAAGGATCGTGGCTTCATGAAGAACGCCCTGGAACGCTCCTGGGCGGCGGGCATGAAGACCCTGGTATTCACCGTGGACATGCCACTGCCGGGTTCGCGCTATCGCGATCGGCGCTCCGGCATGTCCGGCCCCAACGCCAAGCTTCGCCAGTACGCCCAGGCGATCACCCACCCGCAGTGGGCGTTCGATGTGGGCCTCAAGGGCAAGCCGCTGTCGTTCGGCAATATCGAGGCCTACACCCAGCGCACGATGGGCATGGACGACTACATGGGCTTTCTGGCCAAGAACTTCGACCCGTCGATCAGTTGGGACGAGCTTGGCTGGATTCGCGAAAGCTGGAAGGGAAAGCTGATCATCAAGGGGCTTCTGGACAAGGAGGATGCCCGCGAGGCGCAGCGCATGGGCGCCGACGGCATCGTGGTATCGAATCACGGCGGCCGCCAGCTCGACGGCGCGATCTCCACCGCCCAGGCGCTGCCGCACATCGTCGAGGAAGTGGGCGACGAGCTCACGGTGCTGGCGGACTCCGGCGTGCGCTCCGGGCTCGACGTGGTGCGCATGCTCGCACTCGGCGCCAAGGGCGTGCTACTCGGGCGCGCCTACGCCTACGCGCTCGCCGCCCGGGGCGAGGCGGGCGTCTCGCATCTTCTCGAGCTGATCGCCGCGGACATGCGCGTGACCATGACGCTGATCGGCGCGAATTCCCCCGCCGAGATCAATCAGAGCCATCTCGACGCGGTGGTGAAAGAGCTCAAGATGAGCGAGTAGAAGCGCCCACGCCGCCGTGGCGCCCCAGCGGAATCATCATCGGCTTGCCGGTCACCGGGTCCTCGATGACTCGGCTTTCGAGACCGAACACGTGGCGCACCGTGGCCTCGGTCAGTACCGTGTCTGGCGCGCCTGCGGCGTACACGCGCCCGCCCGCCATGGCGATCAGGGTATCCGCGTAGCGGGCGGCCAGGTTCAGCTCGTGGAGCACCATCACGATGGTGGTGTCGCGGGTGTGGTTGAGCTCGGTGAGCAGGTCCAGCACCTCGATCTGGTGGTTGATGTCGAGAAAGGTGGTGGGCTCGTCGAGCAGCAGCACATCGGTCTGCTGGGCCAGCGCCATCGCGATCCACACCCGTTGGCGCTGGCCGCCGGAAAGCTCGTCCACCGCACGCTCGGCAAGCTCCAGAAGGCCGGTGGCGGCCAATGCGTCGGCCACTGCCGCCTCGTCCGTTGCACGCCAGCGCCTGAACAGCCCCTGATGGGGGTGACGGCCCCGGCTCACCAGCTCCAGCACGCTGATGCCTTCCGGGGCGATGGGCGACTGCGGCAGAAAGCCGACCCGGCAGGCCAGCTTGCGTGCGGCCATGGCGTCGATGGCGTGGCCGTCGAGCAGCACGCGCCCGCTCGCTGGGGCGATCAGCCGCGAGAGCACGCGCAAGAGCGTCGACTTGCCACAGGCGTTGGCGCCGACGATGGCGGTGAGTTGGCCAGGCGCGATGTCGACGCTAGCGCCTTCGAGCACGCGGCGCTCGCCGTAGCCCGCGGTGAGCGCCTCGGCCTGCAGGGAGGATGCGTTCATAAAGCGCCCTTGCGTTGGTTGTCGCGAACGATCAGATAAACGAGGTACGGCGCGCCCAGCACGCCCGTGACGATACCCACCGGATAGCGGGCGGGCAGCAGGAACTGTCCGGCGTAGTCGCTTGCCAGCACCAGAAGCGCCCCTACCAGCGCTGCCGGTAACAGCAGCGAGCCGCTCTGGCCACTGATGCGCGCGGCGATCGGCCCGGAAAGAAACGCCACGAAGGCGATGGGCCCGGTCACCGCCGTGGCGAAGGCCACCAGACCCACCGCCGCCAGCACCACGACGATGCGGGTAACGCCAAGGCGCACGCCGAGCCCGGCGGCGAGCTCATCGCCCAGGCGCAGCGCGTCGAGATCGGCGCGCCGGCTCAGCAGAAGCCCACCCAGCAGCCCCAGCGCCAGGCTCAGCGGCAGCGCCTGCGTCAGGCGCACGCCGTTGACGCTGCCGGTGATCCAGCGAAGCGCCTCCTGCAGCGACCAGCTCGGCGCCTGCATCAATAGATACGCCGTCACGCTTTGCAGCATGGCGGCAAGCCCTATGCCGATCAGGATCAGCCGCGCGCCGGTCACGCCGTCGCGCCAGGAGAGCAGGTAGATCAAAAGCGCCACGCCAAGCCCCGCGGCCACCGCGACAAGCGCCACCGCCGGCCCGCTCCAGGCGAGCGCGACGATGGCGAACACCGCGCCGGCGCTGGCGCCGCTGCTGATGCCGATGATGTCCGGGCTCGCCAGGGGGTTGCGCAAGAGCGTTTGAAAGGCCACGCCGCCCAGGCCAAAGCAGGCGCCGGCGAGCAGGCACGCCACCGCCCGGGGCAGGCGCAGCTCGCCCACGGTGAAGCTTGCCCCCGGCACGTCGACACCGGCCAGCACCCGCGCCACCGTGGAAAGCGGGGTGTAGGACTGGCCAAGCGCAAGGGTCACCAGCACCCCCACCGAAAGCCCGGCGGCGAGCAGCGCCAGCGTCCCCCGACGCCGCCTGAGCCGGCCACGGCGCAGCGCACTCAGCTGTGCCCTTTGGGCAGGGGTTGCGTGGTTCATAGCGCGCCCACCTTGCGGCGGCGTACGATCCAGATGAAGACCGGCGCGCCGATGAACGCGGTGACGATGCCCGCATCGAGCTCTGCCGGGTGCGCCGCCAGCCGTCCGGCCACGTCGGCAAGCAGCAGAAGAATCGCCCCGCCAAGGGCGGAAAACGGCAGCAGCCAGCGGTAGTCGGCCCCCACCAGCAGGCGGCAGGCGTGGGGCACGACCAGGCCCACGAAGCCGATCGGCCCGCACACCGCGGTCGTCGCGCCGCACAAGAGCACCGCACCGAGCGCCGACATCCCCCGCGCCAGCGCGACGTTCTCGCCAAGCCCGGCGGCGGTGTCGTCGCCGAGTGCCAGCAGGTTGAGCTTGCGCGCACAGACGACCGAGACGATGAAGCCCGCCGCCAGAAAGGGCACGACCGGCGTGATCTGATCGTAGGTGGCCCCGCCCACGCCGCCGACGAGCCAGGACTGTAC
>NZ_JAMZBD010000307.1:0-3878 GCF_024158685.1 Halomonas sp. 707D4
GGCGGTGCCCGCTCCTGCCGCAGCGCAAGGCGCCGCGCTGACGGTCGACGCCGCGCCGACGGTCGAGAAGACGCCCGCCGCGCCCGAGAAGAAGGAGAAGGCCCCGGCCAAGAAACCGGCCGCCGAGTCGAGCTCGATTCGCGTCTCGGTGGACAAGGTCGACCAGATCATCAACCTGGTGGGCGAGCTGATCATCACCCAATCGATGCTCGACCAGACGGTGAGCGAGCTGAGCGACCAGTCCGTGGGCAACGGCTCGCTGCAAAACGGCATGAGCCTTCTGCAGCGCAACGCCCGTGACCTGCAGGAAGCGGTGATGTCGATCCGCATGATTCCCATGGAGTTCGTCTTCAGCCGCTTCCCCCGCGTGGTGCGCGACACCGCCGGCAAGCTCGGCAAGGAGATCGAGCTGATTACCGAGGGCAAGTCCACCGAGCTCGACAAGAGCCTGGTCGAGCGGATCACCGACCCCTTGACCCACCTGGTGCGCAACAGCCTCGACCACGGCATCGAGATGCCCGAGGTGCGCGAGGCGCTGGGCAAGCCGCGCCAGGGCAAGCTGACGCTGGCCGCCCGCCACCAGGGCGGCAACATCCTCATCGAGGTGAAGGACGACGGCGCCGGCATGGATCGCGAGCGGCTGCTCGCCAAGGCGCGGGAGAACGGCCTGAACGTCTCCGACACCATGACCGACGAGGAGGTCTACCAGCTGATCTTCGCCCCGGGCTTCTCCACCGCCGCCGAGGTCACCGACGTCTCCGGGCGCGGGGTCGGCATGGACGTGGTCAAGCGCAACATCCAGGGCATGGGCGGGCGCGTCGAGATCCAGTCGAAGAAGGGCGAAGGCACCAATACGCGCATCGTGCTGCCGCTGACGCTGGCGATCCTCGACGGCATGTCGATCAAGGTGGGCTGCGAGACCTTCATCCTGCCGCTTTCCACGGTGCTCGAGTCGCTGCAGCCCGCCAAGGGCGACATGTACGCCATGGCCGGCGACGACGTGGTGCTCAAGGTGCGCGACGAGTACCTGCCGGTGATCGCCATTCACGAGGCGCTGGACGTCGAGAACGCGATCGTCGACCCGACCAAGAGCATCGCCGTGATCGTCCAGGGCGAAGGGCGGCGCTATGCGCTGCTGGTCGACGAGCTGATCGGCCAGCAGCAGGTGGTGGTCAAGAACCTCGAGGACAACTACCGCAAGGTGCCCGGCGTCTCCGCCGCGACCATTCTCGGCGACGGCAGCGTCGCGCTGATTCTCGACATCACCGGGCTGCATCGCCTGAGCCGGGCCAAGAAAGAAGCGGGCAAGAGCGCCCACACTCCCCATCCTGCGTATGACAAGGAGATCGAACTGTCATGAGTCAAGCCAACAGCGAGGCGGTACGGACCGCCGCGGAAGCGGAAAACAGCGAATTCTTGGTGTTCTCGCTCGGCGCCGAGGAGTACGCCATCGACATCCTGAAGGTTCAGGAGATTCGCGGCTACGAGAACGTCACCCGCATCGCCAACGCGCCGGCGTTCATCAAGGGGGTGACCAACCTGCGCGGCGTGATCGTGCCGATCGTCGACCTGCGCATCAAGTTCCACCTGGACAACGTCGAGTACGGCGGCCAGACGGTGGTCATCGTGGTCAACGTCGCCAATCGCGTGGTCGGTATCGTGGTCGACGGCGTGTCTGACGTGATGACGCTGACGCCGGAGCAGATCAAGCCGGCGCCGGAGTTCGGCGTCACGCTCTCCTCGGACTTCCTGAGCGGGCTTGGCAGCCTCGACGACCGCATGCTGGTGCTGGTCGACATCGACAAGCTCCTGACCAGCGAAGAAATGGCACTGGTCGACAGCACCCAGCAGCAGTGAGGCCACGCGCGACCGCGCGGGCAAGGGGACAAGAGCGTCGCGAACCGCGAAGGCGCTGACAGGGGAAGATCGCTGATGCATCAGATCATGAGCAACATGACCGTTCGGCTGAGCTGGGCGCTGGTCCTGGCCGCGTTTTCGCTGTTCGTGGCCCTGGCCTGTGCCACGGGCTTCTACGCGCTGGCAGAGGGAAGCGCCATCTTGCAGTCGGCCGGCGACGCCGCGACCCAGCAGAGCCTGTTCGCGGCCTTTGCCGAGCGCGTGCGCTGGGTGCTGATCGCCATCGCGCTGGTCACCGTGCTCACCGTGGTGGTGGTGGTCTGGGGCGTGAGCGTCAACGTGCTGCGCCCGCTCAGCCGCCTGGTCGGCTACTTCGAGCGCATGGCCCAGGGCGATCTGAACCAGACGATCAGCGCGCCGGGCAACAACGAGATCGGGCGCCTCTACACCGCCATGGCGGACATGCAGGGCTCGCTGTCACGCACCGTGGGCGTGGTGCGCGAAAGCGGCGGGCTGATCTTCGAGCGCGCCCAGGCGATCGCCGAGAGCAACAACGACCTCTCCTCGCGCACCGAGCAGCAGGCGTCGTCGCTGGAGGAGACCGCCTCGAGCATGGAGGAGCTCGCCTCCACGGTGAGCCACAACGCCGACAACGCCCGCCAGGCGAGCCAGCTGGCCGAAAGCGCCACGCTCACCGCCCGCCAGAGCGGCGACGAGGTAGGACAGATCGTCGACACCATGGAGGAGATCAGCGCCAGCTCCCACAAGGTGGCCGACATCGTCACCCTGATCGACACCATCGCCTTTCAGACCAACATCCTGGCGCTCAACGCCTCGGTGGAGGCGGCGCGGGCCGGCGAGCACGGCCGCGGCTTCGCCGTGGTCGCCGAGGAGGTGCGCAACCTGGCGAGCCGCTCGGCTTCCGCTGCCCGCGAGATCCGCACCCTGATCGACGCCTCGCTCGCCAAGGTGGACAGCGGCACGGCACGGGTCAATCAGGCCGGGCAGACCATGCAGGGGCTGGTCAGCGCGGTACAGCGGGTCAGCGACATCATGGACGAGATCGCCGCCGCCTCGGAAGAGCAGAGCAACGGCATCGGCCAGGTCAACCAGGCGGTGACCCAGATGGACGACGTGGTACAGCAGAATGCCCGGCTGGTCCAGCAGGCCGCCGAGCGCGCCAGCGAGCTCGAAAGCGACGCGGCGCGCCTGCGCGAAGCGGTGGAGCGCTTCAAGGTCGCCGGCAGCCCGGTCACGGCTGCCCTGCCTCGGCGAGCGCCGCCGGCCCGGGTTCCCGCCCTCGCCCCGCGTGCCCAGGCCGTCGAGGAGTGGGAAGCGTTCTAGGGGGAGCGCTTCGACGCAAGACGATCGACGCTCGCTGCAAGGCGCGCTCGGTTCTTCATGGATGTTCATACTAAAAATTAAGGCACCTGCAATGCGCAACAACCAGCCAGTCACGCAGCGAGAAATCGAGTTAAAGGGAGAGGACTTTCTAGTCTCGCGCACGGATCTGAAAGGGCGTATCACCTACGCCAACCCGGCCTTCATCCAGATCAGCGGCTACCGTCACGACGAGCTGATCAATGCGCCGCACAACCTCATCCGCCACCCGGACATGCCCCCGGCGGCCTTCGAGAACCTGTGGCAAACCGTGAAGGCCTCGGAAACCTGGCGAGGGCTGGTCAAGAACCGCTGCAAGAACGGTGACCACTACTGGGTCGAGGCGAGCGTCACCCCGATCATCGAAAACGACCAGGTGGTGGGCTACACCTCGGTGCGCGTGCAGGCGAGCCGCGAGGCCATCCAGCGCGCCGAGAGCGTCTACACCGAGCTGCGCGAAGGCCGCGCCCGGGGCGTCTACCTCGACAAGGGGCAGATTCGCCGAGGGGGCTTGGCCGCGCGCCTCAAGCGCCTGCGCCCGGACACCATCCGCGCCAAGCTCACCGCCATGATCGTGATCGGCGGCGCGCTTCTGCTCGCCAGTGGCGGTCTCGGCCTCTACGGCATCAACGCCTCCGGCG
>NZ_JAMZBD010000308.1:0-3873 GCF_024158685.1 Halomonas sp. 707D4
CGCCACGCTCGACGGCATCATCGTCGCCAGTGAGGCGGTGATGGTCGCCCGGGGCGACCTGGGGGTGGAGATCGGCGACGAGGCGCTGATCGGCACCCAGAAGCGCATCATCAAGCACGCCCGCACCCTCAACCGCGCGGTGATCACCGCCACGCAAATGATGGAGTCGATGATCGAGTCGCCCCTGCCCACCCGGGCCGAGGTGTTCGACGTGGCCAACGCCGTGCTCGATGCCACCGATGCGGTGATGCTCTCCGCCGAGACCGCGGCGGGCGACTACCCGGTCGAGACCATCCAGGCGATGGACCGGGTGTGTCTCGGCGCCGAGCGCGAGCGCGTCGCCCAATCCTCCGGCCACCGCATCCACGAAGGCTTCGAGCGCATCGACGAGACCATCGCGCTCTCGGCGATGTACGCCGCCAACCACCTTACCGGCGTGCGCGCCATCGCCTGCATGACCTCGACCGGCTATACGCCCTTGATCGCCTCGCGCATCCGCTCGGCGCTGCCCATCGTGGGGCTTGCCCACAGCCCCATCGCCCAGCGGCGCATGGCGCTCTACCGTGGCGTGGTGTCGATTCCCTTCGACACCAGCGAGATGGCCCCCACCGAGGTGAACGACCAAGCCATTGCGCTGCTCAAGGCGCACGGATTGGCGCGCCCGGGCGAGCATGTCATTCTTACCCGCGGCGACCACATGAACGCCCACGGCGGCACCAACACCCTGAAGGTGCTGGCGGTGGACGCCTGACCCCACGCCCGTTGACGATGCCAGGAGAGCACACCATGAACGATGCGCGCCCACCCCGCCAGGCCACGCGCCGGCTCGACGCCACCAAGCGTATCGCGCTGATCGCCCACGACGGCAAGAAGAGCGAATTGATGGAGTGGGCGACGCGCTGGAAGAAGACCCTGAGCGACCACACCCTGCTGGGTACCGGCACCACCGCCGGGCGACTGACCCGGGAGCTCGGTCTCGAGGTGGAGGGCTTGATGAGCGGCCCGCTCGGCGGCGACCAGCAGATCGGCGCGCGCATCGCCGAGCAGCGCCTGGATCTTCTGATCTTCTTCTGGGACCCCTTCGCCCCGCAGCCCCACGACCCGGACGTCAAGGCGCTGCTGCGCCTGGCGGCGCTTTGGAACGTGCCGGTGGCCTGCAACGCGGCCAGCGCCGACTTCCTGCTCTCCTCGCCTTTACTTGGCGAGGAGTACCTTCTGACGATGCCCGATGCCGAGGCCTGGGCCGAGGCGCGACGCCCGGCCTAGCGCGTTCGCAGCGTTCGGGCGATCACGTGTCGCCCCGGATGCGCGCTGCCCTCGATCGCCTCGAGGGCGCACTCGAGGGTACGCCGGGCCATCTGCTCGACGTCCTGCGCCACGGTATTGACCGGCCGGGGCAAGAGATCCAGCAGCCGATGATCGCCGAAGCTGGCGAGCCTGACGTCGTCGGGTAGCCCGCCTCGGGCCAGAAAGTAGTCGAACACCCCTTCCAGCAGCGTGTAAGAGGCGGTGATGATGGCATCCACCGCCTCCCCTTCTTCGAACAGCCCTTCCATCAATCCTGCGGCTTCGACACGCTCGTAGCGCGCGGCGCTAAACTTGCGTGCCGTGATGCCGCGACCTTCGAGCGCCGCCTCGAAACCGGCGCGCCGCTCGCGGCTGATGGAAAGCGCGGGCATCGCGTCGAGCCACGCGACCCGGCGGGTGCGGGAATCGAGTACCGAGTGCGTCAGCCGCCGCGCGGCCTCGAAATCGTCGCTCACCACACTTGCAAAGCGCGCATCGCAAAGCCCGCGATCGACCCCGACGATACGCAGGCCCTCGTTGGCGAGCTCCGGGTAGAACGCATCCTCCCGATCCAGGCAGCTGGCGGTGATCAGCACCTCACAGCGCTGGGCGCGAAGTGCGGCGGCAAGCGAGCGCTCGCGCTCGGCACAGTCGTCGGAGCTCGCCACCAGAAGCTGATAGCCGCGCTCGCGCGCGCCGCGCTCCAGGCGCTTGGCCAGCCGTGCGTAGCTCGCGTTCTCGAGATCCGGCACGATCAGCCCGATCAGCCGGCTCGCCCCGCGCCGCAGCGCCGCCGCCTGGGGGTCGATGTGATAGCGGTGGGCGGCGACCACCGCCCTCACCTTCTCGACGGTGGCGGCGCTGATACGGCGCTGCTCGGCCTGACCGTTGATCACGTAGCTGGCCGTGGTTCGCGAGACGCCGGCAAGCCGGGCGATGTCGGCAAGTGTCATATCGAGTCCTCGTATTCAGGCCTTGAGTGTACCAGCGCCTTGACTAAGCCCCTACCAACGTCTAAAAACCCACCCCTTGTGCCCGAAGGTGAATCGTTTCAGCATAGCGTCATTCGCCCGGGCTCGCTAAGGGGGCCACCTTTTGATCGGTGAGCCACCCGCCAAGCCGTCGCCGGACGCTACTCAAGGAGAACCGCATGCTGACACTCGGCCCTGATGACATCCTGCTGGACTGCCGGGCGAAGAGCTGGCAGGCCGCACTGGACGCTGCCGCCACGGCCCTGACCGAGGCCGGGCTGACCGCGCCGGAGTACCGCGAGGGGCTGCACGCACGCGAAGCGCAGTCGTCCACCTATCTCGGCAACGCCATCGCCATTCCCCACGGCACCCCGGAAAGCCGTCGTCACGTGCGCCACACCGGCGTGCGGGTGCTGCAATTTCCCGAGGGCGTGGCTTGGCACGACGGCCAGCGCGTTCACGTGCTGGTCGCCATCGCCGCCCAGAACGACGAACACCTGGATATCCTGCGCGCGCTCACTCACGTGCTCGACCGCGACGGCGTCGCCCAGGCGCTGGCCTCGGCCGAATCGCGCGAGGAAGTGGCGAAGCTACTGGCCAAACAAGCGCCCGCCCCGCGCCTGGACAAGCAGACGCTGTGCCTTAAGTTTCCCGCTCACAGCGCCAAGGAGCTGGCGCTGGCCGGTGCGGCGCGCCTCTATCAAGGCGGCTGCGTGAACACCGCCTTCATGAGCGCCATCGCCGAACGCGCGCCGGTCTATCTCGGCGGCGGCTACTGGCTTTCGAGCCACGCAGGCCCGGAGCTCGCCCCGGCCCTGGCCCTGGCGACCCCGGCCGATACGCGGCTCGAGGAGCAGGGCCACCCGGTACAGGCGGTGTTCTGCCTGGCGGGCCAGGCGGACTACCACCTGCCGCTGCTGGAGCGGATCGCCGCGCTGGTCGAGAGCGTTCCCGGCGAGACCCTGGCCAACGCCGACAGCACGCGCGCGCTGTCGCTGCTGGCCGGTGAAACCGGCGCTACCGCCACGCGCCGGGTGCGGGTGCTCAACCCCCACGGGCTGCACGCCCGCCCGGCCAAGCAGCTCGTCCAGATCGCCCGCGAGCAGCCGGTGGCGATCAACGTGCGCCTGGAAGAAGGCAGTCCGTCGAGCGTTTCGGCGGCGAGTCTGACCAAGGTGATCGGCCTCGGCGCGCGGCGCGGGCAGTGGCTGGTGCTCTCTGCCGCCGGCGCGGGTGCCGAGGCGGCCCTCGACGCGCTCGCCGGCGCCATCGAAGGCGGGCTCGGGGAGAAGGTCTCGCCCTTCGAGCGCGGTTTCGAACCCGCCGCCCCCGCGCCGGCCGACATCAAGGCCTACCCGACGCTGGCCGAGAACGAGGCTCACTCAGGAGTCGCCGCCTCGCCCGGCCTTGCGATCGCGCCCATCTTCGTGATGCGAGCGCCGCGCTTCGACTATCCGGAAAACGCGACGGACAGCGAGCAGGAGCTTGGCCGCCTGAAAGACGCCATCACCCAGGGCCAGGCGCAGCTCGCCGCGCTGGTGCGCGGGGCTGGCGGCGAAGTGGCGGACATTCTGTCGATGCACGAGGAAATGCTCGACGACCCGGAGCTCTACCG
>NZ_JAMZBD010000309.1:0-3813 GCF_024158685.1 Halomonas sp. 707D4
GCCGCGCTGGCGGGCCAGGGCGACGGCGTCATCGATATAGCCGGCGGGCAACACCTTGCCGGCGATGGTGTTCTCGAGCGCCAGCAGTCGCGTGCGGGCGAAGTGAGGGTCGTCGGCCTTGATGGCGGCGGTGATCTTCTCGAGGGGCAACGTGCCGTCCGGCGCGTTCTCGATCGGCTGGGGCTGGATGCTGCCCAGTACCGCCGCGCCGCCGCCCTCATAGCGGTAGGTATGGGCGTTCTGGCCGACGATGTACTCGTCGCCGCGTTCGCAGTGGGCCATCAGCGCCACCAGGTTGCTCTGGGTGCCGCTGGGAAAGAGCAGGGCGGCCTGCTTGCCGGCGCGCTTGGCGAGGTGCTGCTGGAAGGCGTTGACGGTGGGGTCGTCGCCCCAGACATCGTCGCCGACGGGGGCGGCCAGCATCGCCTCGCGCATGGCGGTGCTCGGCCGGGTGACGGTGTCGCTGCGTAGATCGATCACGGGGTGGCTCCTGTGCTTTCTCGACGTACTTTCTAGACGTACTTTCTCAACGTACTTTCTCGAGGTGCTTTCTCGACGCACTTTCTTAACGTTCTTTATTTTCCTGGCGGCCCGGTTTGACGGGCGGGCAATATGATGGCGAACCGCTATGTTTACAGGAGGGTCGGCTCTCTGGACAACCTTTAGAAGGCAATTAAATGGATCTTAAAAGCGGTTATCCGTTCTGGGCGGTGAAAAACGGCCTGCTCGTCTCCTTTCCGCAGCTGACCCACGACCACCGGTGCGACGTCGTGGTGATCGGCGGGGGCATCACCGGCGCGCTGATCGCCGACGAACTCGCCCGCCACGGCCATCACGTGGTGGTACTGGAGCGCCGTGACATCGGTTGGGGAAGCTCCGCGGCGAGCACGGCGCTGCTGCAGTACGAGATCGACACCCATCTGGTGGAGCTCGCCCGGCGCTACGACGAGCCCCGCGCCGTGCGGGCCTACCAGGGCTGCGCCGAGGCGATCGGCGCGCTCGAGACCCTGGCCAGCGAGCTCGGCGACGTCTCCTTCGAGCGCCACGAAAGTCTCTATTTCGCTTCCAATGACGAGGATGCCGCCTCCCTCGAGGCCGAGTACGCGCTGCGAGACAAGCACGGTTTCGACATGCAGTGGCTGGATCGCGAGGCATTGTCGGCGCGTTACGGGATCGAGGCGCCCTGCGCGATCCTGTCGAAGCTCGCGGCGAGCCTCGACCCTTACCGCATGGCCTACCGGCTGTTCGAGCGGGTACTCGAGCATGGCGGCGAGGTGTTCGATCGCACCGAGGTGGCGGACATCGAACCCCATGAGTCGGGCGTGACCGTGACGCTTAAAAACGGCGCCACGATCAGGGCCGGCAAGGTGGTGATGGCCGCAGGCTACGAGTCCCAGGCGTGGCTGCCCGAGCCGGTGGCGAAGAATCGCAGCAGCTACGCCTTCGTCACCGACCCCATCGCGCCGGAGGTGCTCGGCGAGCTTCGCCATACGCTGGTGTGGGAGTCTGCGCGCCCCTACCTCTACATGCGCTCCACCGACGAAGGACGCTTGCTGGTGGGCGGTGACGACGACGACCACGACGATCCCGAGCGCCGCGACGCGCGGGTGATGGACAAGGCCCACGGGCTTGCCCGCAAGGTGGAGGCGATTTGGCCCTCGCTCTCCATCAACCCGACCTTCAGCTGGGGAGGCACCTTCGCCGAGACCGACGACGGGCTACCGTTCTTCGGCCCTCACGAAAGCCTGGGGCCGCATGTCCACTTCGCCATGGCCTATGGCGGCAACGGCATCACCTACTCGATGATGGGGGCGGGGCTGTTGCGCGCCTTGATCGAAGGGCGCGATCATGCGCTTGCAGAGTTCTTCTCCTTTCAACGCCCGAGCGAGCCCTCCCATGAGCCCGACACTGTATCTGCGCGCGCTTGAGCGCAGCGACCTGCGCTTCGTTCACGAGCTCAACAACAACCAGAGCGTGATGTCCTACTGGTTCGAGGAGCCTTATGAGTCCTTCGACGAGCTCGAGGAGCTCTACAACAAGCACATTCACGACAACGCCGAGCGCCGTTTCGTGGCCCAGGACGCCAACGCCTGCGCCATCGGCCTGGTCGAGCTGATCGAGATCGACTACATCCACCGCAGCGCCGAGTTCCAGATCATCGTCGCCCCGGAGCATCAGGGGCGCGGCTTCGCCCGCTCGCTGATCCATCAGGCGCTCAACTACTCCTTCACGATCTTGAACCTGCACAAGGTGTATCTCATCGTCGCCGTCGAGAACATCAAGGCGGTGCATCTCTACAAGGAGTGCGGCTTCATCGAGGAGGGACATCTGGTCGAGGAGTTCTTCATCAACGGCCAGTACCGCGACGTGAAGAGAATGTACGTGCTGCAGTCGGCGTACCTGGCGGCCCTCCCGCGCTGAAAGCACCGTGCGGGCAAGAAAAAGCCAGCGCGGGGCGCTGGCTTTCGGTGGCGTCGTACATCGATTCGAGGTGGGGTTCAGCCGACATGCGCGGCGAACTGCTCCGCTGCCTGGCGCTGCCACTGGGCCTGCAGGCCCCAGAAGCACCACACCTCTTCTTCGCGTTGACGCGCGACTAGGGGTTGGGTCATCGCATATTCTCCTGTACGAACCGCCCTAGTATAGCGGCTTTCTTGTTGCGGTGCAGCATGCGCTTTTTTGCATCAAGAGGCGATCGAGTTCGGCAAGGCTCGTGACAGCAGCTAGGCTTGGATGATCTGTCATCGCTTGCGAAGGGAGTCGCTCATGAGCAAGAACGTCGCCGAGATTCTGGTCCATACCCTGCAAAACGCCGGCGCCAGGCGCTGTTACGGGGTGGTAGGGGATTCCCTGAACCACTTCACCGATGCGCTCAGGAAAAGCGAGATCGAATGGGTGGGCGTACGCCACGAGGAGGTGGGCGGCTTCGCTGCCGGCGGCGAGGCGTACATGACCGGCGAGCTCGCGCTGTGCGCAGGCTCCTGCGGGCCGGGCAGCCTGCACTTCGTCAACGGGCTGTTCGACGCCCACCGCAACAACGCCCCGGTGGTGCTGATCGCAAGCCACATCGCGCTTGGCGAGATCGGCAGCCAGTTCCCCCAGGAAGTGGATCAGACCGACATCTTCAAGCAGTGCAGCGTGTTCTGCGAAACCATCGTCTCCCCGGAACAGGCGTCGCGCATGGCGGCCATGGCCGCTCAGGCCGCGCTTGCCAAACGCGGGGTGGCGGTGCTGGTGGTGCCCGGCGACGTCATGACGCAGACGCCGCAGAGCAAGCTCGACTTCAAGCCCCACACCTTCGACTACTCGATTCGCCCCGGCGCCGAAGTCCTGGTGCCGGCGGTGCGCGAGCTGAACAAGGGCGGCAAGATCACGATCTTCGCCGGCGCCGGCTGCGAAAACGCCCGTGAACAGGTGATCGCCCTGGCCGAAAGGCTCAACGCGCCCATCGCCTGGACCTCGCGGGCCAAGAACTACATCGAGTACGACAACCCTTACCAGGTCGGCATGACCGGCGTCTACGGGCTCGAAGGCGGCTACCACGCGGTGGCAGAGTGCGACACGCTGCTGCTGCTGGGCTGCAGCTTCGCGTTTGCCCAGTTCTACCCAGAGGGGGCGAAGATCATCCAGGTCGACCATGATCCCGGCCAGATTGGCAAGCGCTACCCGGTGGACGTGGGCATCGTCGGCAGCGTCGCCGAAACCTGCGAGGCGTTCAATCAGACCGTCAAGCCCAACGAACATACCGGCTGGCTCGAGAAGTGCCTGAAGCGCTACAAGAAATCGCTCGAGAAGTCCGCCCACGACACGAAG
>NZ_JAMZBD010000310.1:0-3807 GCF_024158685.1 Halomonas sp. 707D4
GCGTGGCTCGAGGGCGCCCAGTACCACGACGGCTCCTGGTGGCCCCACTGGCAGGCGTGGATGACCCAGAACGGCTACGTGGATACGCACAAGCAGGTGGACGCGCGGGTGCCGGGCAGTGGCGCACTCGGGGTCATCGAGCCGGCACCGGGGCGCTACGTGCGCCAGAGCATTCCCGAGGTGCTCGGCGAGATGCCCGGGTCCTAGCCATTGCACCACGCCCCGCAGCCCGGCCCGAGCGGTTTTGAAGCGATGTGCGGCTAGACAAATTGTCGCAGCGCGATGGCAGCTCGCTCAAAGAGCGCTAAGGTAGCGAACCCCGACTATTCTGGCGGCCCGGGCCGCCGACCATTCGTTTTGGAATCAGTGGAGAGCATCCATGCGTAAAGCCTTCGATTACGCCCGTCGCACGGCGCTGGCAGGAGCGTTCGTGCTCGCCGGCGCGGCCGGCGCCCAGGCAAGCGACCTGCGCGTCGCCAATGCGCGTCTGAGCCTGCTGCCCGGCGCCACCCCGGGGGCAGGCTATTTCGATATCGTCAACGAAGGGGCGTCGCCCATCACCCTGACCGGTGCCGAGAGCGAGGCGTTCGAGGCGGTCGAGATGCACGAAAGCAGTGAACACGACGGCATGGCGCACATGCACGGCGTCGACAGCATCGAGATCGGCCCCGGTGAAACGTTCAGCTTCGCGCCGCGCGGCCACCACCTGATGTTCATGGGCCGGCTCGCGCCGCTGGCCGAAGGCGACGAGGTCGAGGTGACCCTCGATATCGACGGCGAACCGCTGCCCGTCACGTTCGAGGTAGTCTCGCCGGTTTCGTTGTGATCCAACCCCCGAGTGAATCCAGAGAACGTCTCGCATGATGAAAAGAATGCTTTGGCCACTCGTTGCCGCAGCCCTGCTGGCAGGCTGTGCCGACGAGGAGTTTCGCACCACCGATATCGAGGAGATCATGCCGCCGCTCGAGTTCGCGTTGACCGATGGTGACGGCGAGCCCGCCCGCGCGGAGGATTACCGCGGCAAGACCACGCTGGTCTACTTCGGCTATACCCAGTGCCCGGACGTCTGCCCGCTGACGCTGGCGCGTTTCGCCTCGATCTTCAACGAGCTCTCCGAGGCCGAACGTGACGACGTGCAGATGCTGTTGATCTCGGTGGACCCCGAGCGCGATACCCCCGAGGTGCTCAAGCGCTACACCGGCGCCTTCGGGCCCGCGTTCACCGGCCTGACCGGCGACAAGGAGGAGATCGACGCGCTGACCAATCGCTACCGCATCGCCTACAGCTTCGAGGAGCCCAACGAGCGCGGCGATTACATCGTCAACCACTCAAGCGCCGTGTTCGCCTTCAACGCCGAGGGCCAGCCGCGCTTTCTGGTGCGCGACCCGCACTCCGACCAGGACGTGCTCGCCGACCTTCGCCAGGTGATCGAGGAAGGCTGAGTCTTTCGGTTCGCAGTGATGCAAAAAAGCGCCTATCGAAGGCGCTTTTTTCATGTCCGGCGGTATGAGCGGCGAGGCGCTAGCAGACCGAGGAGAGTCCGCAGTTGGCGGTATAGGCGCGCGAGTTGACGTCCAGTACCAGCCGCCGGTTGGTGGTGTCGTAGAAGAACGAGGCGAGCCCGTTGGCCGACTCGTCGGTGCGGTAGAGCCCGCAGACACCGTAGCCGTACTGGATTTCCTGGAGCTGGGAGAGCTCGACCGTCGAGGCGGTGCCGAGTTCGGCGGCGATCGCCGCGCGAATCTCCTGGTCGACCTTGCCGGCGGAGAGCGCCTGGTTGCCGAAGATGGCCGCGCCCACGATCGCCGTGAAGGCGAGCGGGGCGACGACCAGCAGTAAGAAGGGGCGAGATGTGAGCATGGCGCCATTATGCCAAGCCCCCGGGGGCAGTCAAGCGGCCCGCTTGGGCCAAAATGCCGCACCGGGGGAAGGCGTCAAAGCAGCGTCTTGTGCGTTCGGCGCCCGACGACGATGCCCGCCACGCTCATCAGCAGCGCCAGCAGCCAGGCGGGGAGGCTGCCCAGGCGGGTGAAGGGCGTCTGCCCCTGCATGGCCTGGAATTCACCCAGCAGGGCGGTGGCCTCGAACTGCGGTGCACGGGCGACGATATCGCCCTGGGCATCGATGATCGCGGTGATGCCGTTGCTGGTGGCGCGCAGCACGAAACGACCGTTCTCCAGCGCCCGCAGGCGAGCCATCTGCAGGTGCTGGTGCGGGCCGATGGAGGCGCCGAACCAGGTGTCGTTGGAGATCGTGACGATCACGTCGCTTTCCAGCGCACGCCGGGCGACCAGCTGCGGGTAGATGATCTCGTAGCAGATGGCGTTGCCGATGCGCAGGTCACCCGCCTGCATCGGTACCTGGACGGCGTCGCCCTTGGTGAAGCTCGACATGGGAAGATCGAAGAAGTCGATCGCTCCGCGCAGCACGCTTTCCAGCGGCAGGTACTCGCCGAAGGGCACCAGGTGCTCCTTCTGGTAGCTGCCGGCGACGTCGCCCACGCCGATCACGCTGTTGAAGTAGCGGTTCTCTTCATCGAGCTGGACGATGCCGGTCAAGAGCGCCGTCTCCGGCGAGAGTGTTGCCTGGATGCGTTCGAGCACCGGGCGCGCCTGGTACTCGAACATCGGCACCGCGGTTTCCGGCCAGATGATCAGGTCGGCCTCGTCGGCGACCGAGCGGGTCAGGTCGCTGTAGATGTTGGCGGCGGCGCGCTGGCCTTCCGGCGTCCACTTGATCAGCTGGGAAAGATTGCCCTGCAGCAGCGCCACGCGCGTCGGCTCGCCGACCGGCGTGGTCCAGCCGCTGGGCAGTGCCAGCGGGAAAAGCCAGATCGCGGCGAGCGGCAGCGCCGCCCAGAAGCGTCGGGCCAGCACGTAGACGCCGAGGGTGCCGCTGAGCGCCACCAGCAGCGAGAGCAGATACACGCCCCCCAGCGGCGCCCAGCCGGCCAGCGGCGCGTCGACGTAGCCAGAGCCCAGCAGCAGCCAGGGAAAGCCGGTGAAGAGATAGGTGCGCAGCACCTCGCCCAGCACCCAGATGCCCGCGAAGCTGGCGAAGGCCAGGCGAGGCCCGGCGAAGCGGCGGTAGGCCCAGAAGGTCAGCGCGTAGAACAGCGCCAGCACGCAGACGAACAGCCCGGTCAGGAAAAGCGCCAGCGGCACGCCCGTGTAGCCGTAGTCGTGAATCGAGACGTAGACCCAGGAAGCGCCGGTGGCGAACAGCGCCACCCCGAAAACCCAGCCCTTGAACGCGGCCTGGGCGGGGGTGAGGCGCTGCAGGCCGGCGAAGACGAGACCGACGGCGACCGGCCCCAGCCACCAGAGTTCGAAGGGCGAAGTGGTCAGGGTGAGGAAGCCGCCCGCGACCAGGGCGGCGAGCAGCTGCAGGGCAAAGGGGGAGATCCTTCCCATGGCGGTATCCTGTGAAATGAAGGGCGAGGCTAGTCGACATCCGCCGTGCCGGGCGATTCATCTTCGTCCCGGTAGGCTTCGAGCAGGCGAATGCGCCGATTGTCGGCGTTGAGCACGACGAAGCGCCAGCCGCCGAGGGTGGTGTGCTCGCCGCGCCCGGGCAGGTGGCCGAACTGCTGCATCACCAGCCCCCCGACGGTATCGAACTCGTCGTCGGAGAAGTCGGTGTCGAAGCGCTCGTTGAAATCCTCGATGGGGGTCAGCGCGCGAATGGCGTAGCGGCCGTCGTCCAGCGTCCGGATGGCATCGTCCTCGTCGGTGTCGTGCTCGTCCTCGATGTCGCCGACGATCTGCTCGAGAATGTCCTCGATGGTGACGATGCCCGCGGTACCGC
>NZ_JAMZBD010000311.1:0-3796 GCF_024158685.1 Halomonas sp. 707D4
CAGCTGATGCGCTTCGTCATCGACGAGGGCCAGGTGGTGGCCCACGAGCGCCTGCTCGAGGGCGAGCTTGGCCGGATTCGCGACGTGCGCCAGGGCGGGGACGGCGACATCTACCTGCTCACCGATGCCGACGAGGGCGCCCTCTACCGCCTGAGCCCCGTGGAGTGAGCCTCGACGCTCTCGTTTCATTGATCATGGATACCCGATGCGCCTACGCAACTTAATGATTCTCACGGTCATCGTGCCGCTGTTCGTCGCCTTGGTGGTGTTCAGCTTCGTGGCCATCAAGGCGCTGGAGGACAACGTTCGCTCCAAGCTCGAGACCGAAGTGGAGATCATCACCCGGGCGCTGAGCACCTCCCTGAGCTACGCGGTGGCCCGCGACAGCGCCGCACCCCTCGAGGAGGCGCTGCAGTCGGCGTTCTCGTTTCACCGCATCTACGGCGCCTACGTGTTCGACGTGCAGGGCCGCGAGATCTACGGGCTGGGGCTTGGCAAGAACCTGTTCAGCCCTACGGAAATTCAGAGCGTCATCGAGCGCGACGACCTGTACGGCAACTACCGTCAGCTCGATGGCTGGACCTACTACTCGGCGCTGATCCCGCTGCGCACCCAGGACGGCAACGTCTACGGGGTGCTGCAGGTCAATCGGCTCAATACCGGTATCGAGAACTATACCGGGTTCATCAGCATCGTCGCCGTGCTGGTGTTCATCATCGGCGCCGGGGGCATCGTGCTGAGCATCTGGTGGGGCTTTCGGCGCTATATCGAACGGCCGTTGAACCGCCTGCTGCGTGTTATGCTGCTGGTGGAAGACGGCGACCGCAGCCAGCGGGCGAGCGTCGAGGGGCCGGTGGAGTATCGTCGCCTGGCTTCCGGCTTGAACGGCATGCTCGATGCCATGGCCGAGAAGGATCGCGACATCGACGCTCGCCGCCGACGCGAGATCGAGCTCGAGAAGCGCCTGCGCAAGTCCAAGAAGCTCGCCGAGCTCGGCGTTCTCGCCGCAGGCGTGGCCCACGAGATCGGCGCGCCCTTGACGGTGATCAACGGCCAGGCCCAGCGCCTGGCAAGGCGCGACGTGATCGGCGACGACGAGCGCGCCCGCCTTGGCCGCATCCGCGGCGAGGTGGAGCGCATCGTCGAGATCGTGCGTCAGCTCATGGAGCTTGGCCGCCAGCACAACGTCGAGAAGGGTCGCCAGTCGCTCGATCACCTGGTCGCAAGCGCCGGTGAGCTGGTCGAGGAGGAGCTCGAGCCACGCGGCATCCGGCTCGAGGTCGAACTGCCCACGCCCGGGCTCGAGGTGATGGTCAACGGCCAGCAGATCGTGCAGGTCCTCACCAACCTGCTGCGCAACGCCGCCCAGGCCCCGGACGTGCACGTGATCAAGGTACGCGCCGAGCGTGAGGGTAGCGAAATCACCCTGTGCGTGGAGGACGACGGTCCGGGCATTCCGGTATCGCACCACCATCAGGTGTTCGACCCGTTCTTCACCACCAAGCCCGTGGGCCAGGGCAGCGGCCTGGGGCTTTCGATGGTACACCGCATCATCAATGATCACGGCGGGACGATTGGCGTGTTCGACAGCGCCCTGGGGGGAGCGGGGTTCGAGATCACCCTCCCCTTGAGTGAAACCGCATCCGCTTGAGGAAAACGTTTTGACCGATCAGGAACACCTTTTACCGCTACTGGTCGTCGAGGACGACCCCGCCATCCGCGAACTGCTCGAAGAGGAGCTTCATGATGCTGGCTACGCCACCCTCGGCGTCTCGAGCGCCGAGGAGGCCATTGCGCTGTTGAGCCATACGGCGGTCTCGATGATGATCACCGACGTTCGCCTGCCCGGGATGACCGGCATCCAGCTGCTCCAGCAGCTTCGCCAGGAGGGCTCGGAGCTCGGCATCATCGTGATCACCGCCTTCGGCACCATCGACCAGGCCGTCGAGGCGCTGAAGCTCGGCGCCGACGACTTTCTCACCAAGCCGCTGGATCTCGACGCCATTCGCGAGGCGGTGTTTCGCGTGCTGGAGCGCCAGCGCCTGGCGCTCTCCCACGATGACGAGCTCCATCATTTCCACGGTATCGTCGGCAAGAGCCCGACCATGCAGGCACTGTTCCACGACGCCTCTCGGCTGGCCAAGAGCAGCGCGCCGATCCTGATTCTCGGCGAAAGCGGTACCGGCAAGGAGTTGCTCGCCCGGGCCATTCACCTGGAGAGCCCGCGCCACGACGCCCCGTTCGTGCCGGTCAACTGCGCCAGCATCCCGGCGGACCTGATGGAGAGCGAGTTCTTCGGTCACGTGAAGGGTGCCTTCACCGGCGCCAACGAGGCGCGCAAGGGCCTTTTCCAGAGCGCTCAGGGCGGCAGCCTGTTTCTCGACGAGATCGGCGAGATGCCGATCAACCTGCAGGCCAAGCTGCTGCGCGCCCTTCAGGAGAAAACGGTGCGGCCGGTGGGCGGCGAGCGCGAGGAGCCGGTGGACGTGCGCATCATCGCCGCCACCCACAGAAACCTCGAAAAGGAGATCGAGGAGCAGAACTTTCGAAGCGACCTTTTCTACCGCCTGGAGACGTTCTCGCTACGCATCCCGCCGCTTCGCGAGCGCGGCTGCGATATCGAGCATCTGGTCTTTGCGTTGATCGACAAGCACGCCGATGCCCAGGGCAAGCAGATCGAGCAGATCGAGCCCGAAGCGCTCAATACTCTCTTGAGCTATTCCTATCCAGGTAACGTGCGTGAGCTCGAGAATGCCGTGATGCGCGCGGTGACGTTGAGCGAGGAAGGCGTACTGCAGCACGCCGATCTGCCGGAGCGACTGCGCGACCATGTCAACACCCAGGCCAGCGCCGAACTCATACCGACGCTGAGCGGTGAAGTGCTGGCCGGCACCCAGGCGCCGGCGCCGGCACCTGCGCGCTGGCCGAGCCTTGAAGAGGTCGAAAAGCGCTACATCAAGAAGGTGCTCGAGGCGACCGGCGGCAACAAGCGTCGCACCGCCGAGGTCCTGGGTATCGCCCGCCGCACGCTCTATCGTCGTCTGGAAGACGACAACGAGCAGCCTTGAAAACCAGGTAGAAAGCGAAAAAAGGCCGGGAAGCATTGCTTCCCGGCCTTTTTTCCACTGATCGCCCAGCGCGAGAGCGCCTTGCCTAGATGTCGTCGCTCGGGGTTTCGCCGGCGTCATCGTTGGACATAGGGCCGGTTCCCATGGGTTGCTCCTCCTCGGGTGCGGCATCCGGATTGGGCGGGTCGTCGTTTCCGCAGCCGGCGAGCGCAAGCGCGCCGAAAGCCATCATCACGCTGAGCAGTAGCGCCTTGAAGCGCTTGTTGCGTTGGTCACCCATGTCGTTCTCCTTGACGTTGTCGTCACGATCCATGCAGCGAATTGCCATGATCAAGCCTATTCAACGTAGTGCGCCGAGCACTGCTTTGCCAGCGAGATCGGCATCGCCAATGGAGCTTGCATAGCTACAAGGCAAAAAAACCCCCGCAAGGGTGCGGGGGAAATGGTGATAGACCGTGTGGAGCAGCCGCAGGGAACAGACAGCTGGCCCGATCTATCACCGTAGGGAGCGTGGTGATTCGATCAATTCGTGGTAGTGGTGTCGTCGTCATCCGCATCGCCAGGCTCCGAACCCGGCATCGGCTCGGTACCATCCCCGAACCCTGGATTCTCTTCCGGATCTTCGGCCGTGGTCATGCCCGGCTCACCGCCCGGCATCGGCTCCTGGGAGGTTGCCGCGTCATCTTCCAGGCCCGGATCGCTCATGGCGGGATCGGCGGGCGCGGGTT
>NZ_JAMZBD010000312.1:0-3791 GCF_024158685.1 Halomonas sp. 707D4
GCCCGAGGCCCTCGTCCAGGCGCTGGTGGGCGCCGCGCGACTCCCGCCGCGACAGCGCCGCAAGACACGACGCCTCGGCGATATCCAGCCCGCCGCCCAGCTCCAGGCAGTGCAGCAGCTCGGTATTGAACTGCTTGCTGGTGTCGCTGATGCGAAGGTGGCGGTAGCGCTCGCGCAGCGCTCGAATCTCGTCGAGCGCCTGCTGCATGCCCGCCTCGGTGCGGTAGATGCCGCAGCCGCGCTCCATGGTCTCCACCATGGCTTTCTTGAGCGTGGCCCAGGTGTCGTCGCTCGGCGGCCCGTCGCACAGCGCGGCCAGGCGCGCCTGCTGCTCGGCGGTGTGCGGCTCGAGCAGGGCGGCATCGGCCCACCGGGTTTGCGCGGCGCGCTGGCTTGCCTGCTCACCGGCCAGGCGGCCGAACACCAGAAGCTCGCTGAGCGAGTTCGAGCCCAGCCGGTTGGCGCCGTGAAGGCCTACGGAGGCGCACTCGCCGGCGGCGTAAAGCCCGGCAATCGCGGTCTGGCACTGCGGGTCGGTCTCGATGCCGCCCATGGTGTAGTGCACCGCCGGGCGGATGGGGATCGGCTCCTTGAGCGGATCGACGTTGATGTACGCGCGGGCCAGCTCGCAGATGAAGGGCAGCCGCTCGAGGATGGTCTTTTCACCCAGGTGGCGAAGATCGAGATAGACCACGTCGCTGTCGCCGAAGGTGCCGGTGCGCCCGGCCTGCTGCTCCTGCCAGAACGCCTGGGAGAGCTTGTCCCGGGGGCCGAGCTCCATGTACTTGTTCTCCGGGTGGCCCAGCGGCGTTTCCGGGCCGAGGCCGTAATCCTGCAGGTAGCGCCGCCCATCCTTGTTGAGCAGAATGCCGCCTTCGCCCCGGCACGCCTCGGTGATCAGGATGCCGGAGCCGGGAAGCCCGGTGGGGTGGTACTGCACGAACTCCATGTCGCGCAGCGCCACGCCGTGGCGGTAGGCCATCGCCATGCCGTCGCCGGTGACGATGCCGGCGTTGGTGTTGAAGCGAAACAGCCGCCCCGCCCCGCCGGTCGCCAGCACCACGGCCTTGGCGCGCAGCACGCAGAGCTCGCCGGTGGCGATCTCGAGGGCAATCACGCCGATCACCGCGCCGTCGTGCACCGCCAGGTCGAGCACGAAGTACTCGTCGAAGCGCTCGATCTGCGGGTACTTGAGCGAGGTCTGGAACAGGGTGTGGAGCATGTGAAAGCCGGTCTTGTCGGCGGCGAACCAGGTGCGGGCGGTCTTCATGCCGCCGAAGCGGCGCACCTGGATACGGCCATCGGCCTGGCGGCTCCAGGGGCAGCCCCAGCGCTCCATCTGCACCAGCTCCTGGTGGGCGTGGCGCACGAAGTACTCCACCACCCCCTGCTCCACCAGCCAGTCGCCGCCGGAGACGGTGTCGTCGAAGTGGGCCTGGAAGGTGTCCTCCTTGCTGGTCACCGCCGCCGCGCCGCCCTCGGCGGCCACGGTGTGCGAGCGCATGGGGTAGACCTTGGAGAGCAGCGCGATGCGCTGGGTCTCGCCGGCCGCCTGGGCGCTTTCGGCAGCGGCGATGGCGGCGCGCAGCCCCGCCCCGCCGCCACCCACGATGACGATATCGAAATCCAGCTGCTGCATGGGCTCACCTCGCTCTGAGTGCCTCGTCACGGCGCGCTCTTTTCAGGGAATCGATGGTTCGACGTTATCACGCCGAACGCGCCCGGCGGCGGCTAACGGCAGCTCCCTTGACGCAGGTCAACAAAGCGCTCGCGGGGCGCCCTAACCTGAACCTGGTGCCGCCTTGGCGCTGCCGGTCAGGAGACCCCGCATGAACACCACCGCTCACCCCATGCCGCGCTGGAAACTCCTGGCGCCCCTCGTCGTCGCGCTGGTCATCGCGCTGATTCCTACCCCCGCCGGCGTGGCGCCCCACGCCTGGTACTTCTTCGCCATCTTCATGGGCTGCGTGGTGGGGCTGATTCTCGAACCGCTGCCCGGCGCCGTGATCGGCCTGGTGGGCGTCACCCTGGCCTCGCTGCTGTCGCGCTGGGTACTGTTCTCGCCGGAGCAGCTGGCGATGAAGGGCTTCAACGCCGCCAATCAGGCCTTCGCCTGGGCGGTCTCGGGGTTCACCAATTCCACGGTGTGGCTGATCTTCGGCGCCTTCATGTTCGCGCTGGGCTACGAGAAGACCGGCCTTGGGCGGCGCATCGCGTTGCTGCTGGTGAAGTCGATGGGCAAGCGCACATTGACGCTCGGCTACGCGGTGATGCTGGCGGATGCGGTGCTGGCGCCCTTCACGCCCTCCAACACCGCGCGCAGCGGCGGCACCCTGTACCCGGTAATCCGCAACCTGCCGCCGCTCTACGACTCCCACCCCAACGACCCGAGCATGAAGCGCATGGGCAGCTTCCTGATGTGGACGGCGATCACCTCCACCTGCGTGACCAGCTCGCTGTTTCTGACCGCCCTTGCCCCCAACCTTCTGGCCATCGCGCTGACCGAGAGCGCCACGGGCCTGACCATTGGCTGGGGGCAGTGGTTCATGGCGGTGGCGCCGGTGGGTATCGCGCTGCTGCTGATCGTGCCGCTGCTCTGCTACTGGCTGTGCGCGCCCGAGGTCAAGGCGGGCAGCGAGATTTCCAGCTGGGCACGGGAGGAGCTCGAAAAGCTGGGCGCGCTGACCCGTAACGAGCTCGCGCTGATCGTGCTGGTGGTGGGGGCGCTGCTGCTGTGGATCTTCGCCGGCGACGTGATCTCGGCCTCGTTGGTCGGGCTGGTGGTGATCTGCGCCATGCTGTTGATCGGCATCGTCACCTGGAACGACATTCTGGATAACCGCGCGGCCTGGAACACCTTCGTGTGGTTCGCCACCCTGGTGGCGCTGGCCGGCGGGCTGAGCCAGGTCGGCTTCGTGGCCTGGTTCGGCAACCTGGTGGGCGGGGCGATCGGCGGCTTCGACCCGCTGCTGGCCATGCTCGCCCTGGTGGTCATCTTCTACGCGCTGCACTATCTCTTCGCCAGCGTCACCGCCCACGTGACCGCCCTGCTGCCGGTGATGCTCGCCGCCGCCTCCGGCATCGCGGGTATCGACATGGAGCTGTTCGTCTTGTTGATCCTGCCCACCCTCGGCTTCATGGGCATCCTCACCCCCTACGGCACCGGCCCGAGCCCGGTCTACTACGGCGGCGGCTACCTGCCCAGCGCCCTGTGGTGGCGTTTGGGTGCGATCTTCGGCCTACTGTTTCTGGTGGCCTGGCTGGGACTGGGGTTACCGTGGCTGCTGTTGACCCACTAGCGCCTGGTACCAGGTGGCCAGGCAACTGGCCACCTGCTCGGGTACTTGCGCATGAAGGTTATGCCCTCCGTTCAGGGGGGCGTGTTCGATATGGGGCGCCCGCTCCGCCAGTTGGCAGGCCAGGGTGTGAAACTTGGCGTCTTGCCGCCCGCTGAGATACCCCACCGGCAGGCGGGTGCGTTCGAGCCACGCCCAGAGCGAGGGCTGGCGGCCAAGCGAGGTGGCGCGTAGCATCCGGGCGATGGCGGGGCCGTGGTTGTGGAGGCGCCGCTGGATCAGCGCGCGGCGCCGGGTCTCGCTCACATCCGCGAAGACCGGCTGGCGGTACCACTCATTAAGCACCTCAATCAACGGCTGCCCGGCAAAGCGCTCGGCCCAGGCGGCGTCGTGGGCCATGCGCGCCGGGCGCTCGCCCACCGCCAGCCCCGGGTGGGCGCTCTCCAGCCACAGCGCGGCAAGCCCCGGCGGGTGCTGGCGGGCATGATAAAGCGC
>NZ_JAMZBD010000313.1:0-3791 GCF_024158685.1 Halomonas sp. 707D4
ACACCACGCTGAGCGTGGGCATCGTCGGCGGCGGCGCCACCGGGGTCGAGCTCGCCGCCGAGCTGCTCGACGTCTCGCGCCTGCTCAACGCCTACGGGGTGACCAACGTCGACAGCGACCAGCTGAGCGTCCACCTGATCGAGGCCGCCCCGCGCATCCTGCCCGGGCTCTCCGAACGGGTCAGCCAGACCGTTCACCAGGAGCTCGAGCGCCTGGGCGTCAATATCCACGTCGACACCGCCATCAAGCGCGCCGAGGCCGATCGCCTGGTGACCGGCGACGACGAGGAGATCGAGACCGACCTCAACGTCTGGGCGGCGGGCATCATGGCGCCCCCTTTCCTGGCCGAACTGGGGCTGACGGTGAACAAGAAGCACCAGGTGTGCGTCGAGCAGACCATGCAAAGCGTCGACGACCCGCACATCTTCGCCATGGGTGATTGCGCGAGCTGCCCCCAGGGCGAGGACGCCACGGTGCCACCACGCGCCCAGGCGGCGCACCAGCAGGCCACGGCCCTGGCCAAGAACCTCGCCAGGGCGCTGGAGGGCAAGCCGCTTGCGCCCTTCAAGTACAAGGATCACGGTTCGCTGGTGTCGCTCGCCCGCTACGATGCGGTGGGAAACCTGATGCGCGGCTCCGCCTCACGCGGGCTGTTTCTCGAAGGCTGGCTTGCGCGCAACGCCTACGCCTCGCTCTACCGCATGCACCAGCTCTCGATCCACGGCGCGCCGCGTACCGGGCTCACCTGGCTGGTCGACAAGCTCAACCGCTACCTCAAGCCGCGCATGAAGCTTCACTAGACGAAAGGTTTCACTCAGCGCCTGCCATCGCCTCGCGCAGCGAGGCGATGACCGAATCGTAACCGTGCGGGTCGTTCGCATTACGCGCGTTGAAGATCGCCGAGCCCGCCACGAAGGTATCCGCGCCCGCCCGGGCGATCTCGCCGATGTTGTCCACCTTCACACCGCCGTCGACCTCCAGGCGGATGTTTCGGCCGCTTTCGTCGATGCGTCGGCGCGCCTGTTTGAGCTTGTCGAGCGTCGCCGGGATGAACGACTGCCCGCCGAAGCCCGGGTTGACGCTCATCAGCAGCACCATGTTGATCTTGTCCATCACGTAATCGAGATAGGAAAGCGGCGTTGCCGGGTTGAAGACCAGCCCCGCCTTGCAGCCGCCGTCGCGGATCAGCTGCAGCGAGCGGTCGATGTGCTCCGAGGCTTCCGGGTGGAAGGTGATGTAGCTGGCGCCGGCGTCGATGAAGTCGCTGATCATGCGATCTACCGGCTTGACCATCAGGTGCACGTCGATGGGTGCGGTGACGCCGTGATCGCGCAGCGCCTTGCACACCATCGGCCCGATGGTCAGGTTGGGCACGTAGTGGTTGTCCATCACGTCGAAGTGAACGATGTCGGCCCCGGAGGCCAGCACGTTGTCCACCTCCTCGCCCAGACGAGCGAAGTTGGCGGAAAGGATCGACGGGGCAATGAGAAAATCCTGCGCGGCGGGCATGGAGCGCTCCTGTACTGGGCAGCGTCACGACAGTGGACGCCTTGAACGGGGCGTATGGTAACAGAGCGGATGACAAAGCTCAGGTAGGGTCACCCCTATTCACCGAACGATGGTTATTCCCAGATCGAATATAAACCCCGATTGTAATTCCCGAAGGTCAGGTTTAACCTTGTCTTATCGCCAAAACGTCTATGGCAAGAACGCCCGCCGGTATAAGGACAGTGGTCCTGGCGCGGTCGACGTTCCGCCTTACTTATACAGGAAACTTCCATGCGCTCAGCCAGTCTCTCCAACGCACGCGTTACCCGGTCGGTACTTGCCCTGGCGCTCTCCGCTGCGGCCCTGGGTGCCGCCGGCACCGCCACGGCCCAGGAGCGCGAGCTTCTGAACTCCTCCTACGACATCGCTCGCGAGCTGTTCGTCGCCATCAACCCGGACTTCGTCGCCTGGTGGCAGGAAGAGCACGACGAAACCGTCAGCGTCAGCCAGTCCCACGGTGGCTCCTCCGCCCAGGCGCGCGCCATCATGCAGGGCCTGCGCGCAGACGTGGTCACCTTCAACCAGGTGACCGACGTGGACGTGCTGGCGGACGCCGGCCTGGTCGACGAGGAGTGGCAGAGCGCGTTCGAGAACAACGCCTCGCCCTACTACTCCACCACCGCGTTTCTGGTGCGCAAGGACAACCCCAAGGGCATCGAAAGCTGGGATGATCTGGTGAAGGAGGACGTCTCGCTGGTATTCCCCAATCCCAAGACCTCGGGCAATGCGCGCTACACCTATCTCGCCGCCTGGGGCTTCGCCGACCGTGAGTTCGACGGCGACGACGAGCAGATCCAGGAGTTCATGCGCCAGCTTCTGGCCAACGTGGCGGTGTTCGATACCGGCGGTCGCGGGGCGACCACGAGCTTCATCGAGCGCGGCATCGGCGACGTGCTGATCAGCTTCGAGTCCGAGGTCAACAACATCCGCCGCGAGTACGGCAGCGACGACTACGAAGTCGTGGTGCCGCCAATGAGCGTGCTGGCGGAGTTTCCGGTCGCGGTGGTGAGCGCCAACGCCGAGCGTAACGGCAACGAGGACCTCGCCCAGGGTTATCTCGAGTACCTCTACACCGAAGAGGCCCAGCGCACCCTTGCCGGCTTCAACTACCGCGTTCACGATGAGACCGTGGTGGAAGAGTTCGCCGACGACTTCCCGAAAACCGAGTTGTTCAACGTCGAAGACGTGTTCGGCAGCTGGGACGACATCATGGAAACCCATTTTGGAAGCGGCGCCATGCTCGACCAGCTCCAGCGTCGCTAACGGCAAGCCATGCGATCATTGATCTTTCGCCGATCCGGCAGCACCCGCGTGCTGCCGGGTTTTGGCCTGTCCATGGGAATCAGTGTCACCTTCGTTTCACTGGTACTGCTTTTACCCATCACCGGGCTTTTCGGCCAGCTCTCGACGCTGAGCCTCGCCCAGTACTGGGCGATCATCACGGAAGGCCGCGTGGTGGCAAGCTACCTGGTCACCGTGGGCGCGGCGGCGGTGGCGGCGCTGGTCAACGCGGTGTTCGGCCTGCTGCTGGCCTGGGTGCTGGTGCGCTACGAGTTCCCCGGCAAGCGCCTGCTCGACGCGCTGATGGATCTGCCCTTCGCGCTGCCTACCGCGGTGGCGGGCATTACGCTGGCCACCCTCTACGCCGGCAATGGCTGGATGGGGGAGCTTCTGGCGCCGCTCGGCATTCAGGTCGCCTATACCTGGGTCGGGATTGCGCTGGCCATGGCCTTCACCAGCATTCCCTTCGTGGTGCGCACGGTGCAGCCGGTGCTGGAGGATCTGCCCGGCGAGATCGACGAGGCGGCGATGTCGCTCGGCGCCACCGACGCCGTGGCCTTTCGCCGGGTGATCATGCCGCACCTGTGGCCGGCGCTGGTCACCGGCACCGGGCTTGCCTTCGTGCGCTCGCTGGGTGAATTCGGCGCGATCATCTTCATTGCCGGCAACATGCCCTATGAAACCGAGATCACCGCGCTGATGATCTTCGTGCGCCTGCAGGAGTACGACTATGCCGGCGCCTCGGCGATCGCCTCAGTGGTGCTGTTCACCTCGCTCGCCCTGCTGCTGGCGATCAACGTCTGGCAGGGGCGCTTTGTCCGCCGCCTGCATGGAGGGTCCACCTGATGCGTCGTGTCGGAGACGCGCCGGCGGTTCGGCGCCTTCTCATCACTGCCGCGGTGCTGCTGTCGGCGCTTTTTCTGCTGCTGCCGCTCATCGCCATTTTCGCCCAGGCGTTCTCC
>NZ_JAMZBD010000314.1:0-3788 GCF_024158685.1 Halomonas sp. 707D4
GGCGTGACGCGTCACGCCATCTCGCAGCTTCATGGCTAACGATTCAGTCGAAGCGCATTTCCGGGACATGATCCGGCACGATCAGCTTGCCGGCGGTCTTCTCCTTGATCTCCTCGACGCTGACACCGGGCGCGCGCTCCTTGAGGATGAACGCGCCATCCTTGATCTCGAGATAAGCCAGGTCAGTGAGCACTCGGTTGATGCAGCCCGCGCCGGTCAGCGGCAGTTCGCACTTCTCGAGCAGTTTGGATTCGCCATGCTTGGAAGCGTGTGTCATGGTGCAGATGATGTTCTCGGCACCGGCGACGAGATCCATTGCCCCGCCCATGCCCTTGATCAGCTTGCCGGGAATCATCCAGGAAGCGATGTTGCCGTGCTGGTCCACTTCGAAAGCGCCGAGCACGGTGAGATCCACGTGGCCGCCGCGGATCATGGCGAAGGACTCCGCCGAGGAGAAGATCGCCGCGCCCGGCCGGGCAGTGACCGTCTGCTTGCCGGCGTTGATCATGTCCGGGTCGAGCTCCTCCTCGGTGGGAAAGCGCCCCATGCCGAGCAGCCCGTTCTCGGACTGCAGCATCACGTCGATGCCGTCGGGAATGTAGTTGGCCACCAGGGTGGGGATACCGATGCCCAGGTTCACGTAGAAGCCGTCTTCGAGTTCGCGGGCGACGCGCTGCGCCATCTGTTCACGAGTTAACGCCATGGTAACTACCTCTTGGTCAGTGGAGTGGGCTCAGCTTCGCACCGTGCGCTTCTCGATACGCTTCTCGAAATCGCCCTGGATGATGCGATCGACGTAGATGCCCGGCGTGTGGATCTGGCTCGGGTCCATCTCGCCGGGCTCGACGATCTCCTCCACTTCGACCACGGTGATGCGCCCGGCGGTGGCCGCCAGGGGGTTGAAGTTCTGCGCGGTATGGCGATACATGACGTTGCCGTAGCGATCCGCCTTCCATCCCTTGACGATGGCGAAGTCGCCGGTGATCGCTTCCTCCAGGATATAGTGGCGTCCGTTGAACTCGCGCACCTCCTTGCCCTCGCCGATCGGCGTGCCGTAGCCGGTGGCCGTATAGAAGGCGGGAATGCCCGCGCCGCCGGCGCGCATCTTCTCGGCCAGCGTCCCCTGCGGGGTAAGCACCACCTCGATCTCCTCGTCGAGCATCTGCTGCTCGAACAGGGCGTTCTCGCCGACATAGGACGCGTAGATGCGGCTGATCTGGCGCTTCTCGAGCAACAGCCCCAGGCCGAAGCCGTCCACCCCGCAGTTGTTGGAGACCACCGTGAGGTCCTTGACACCGCGGCGCTTGATTTCGCCGATCAGGTTCTCGGGAATGCCGCAAAGCCCGAACCCGCCGGCGAGAACGGTCATGCCATCCTCGATGCCTTCCATCGCTTCCTCGTAGGAAGAGACTCGCTTGTCGAATCCTGCCATGTGTCGCCTCGCTTTGTTATCACTGACCGCGCTGCAACGAGCGCAGCCAAAGGGTGAGCGGCAAGCTTGCCTTTCGTGTCAGTTGATATAGTTGATAACTTTATAGTTGGTAACTTTATAGTTGGTAACTTGAACGGCGTTATCAATTTTTTTCTCAACTTATTAAAGCGCTGGCCTGACCGTCAAGCGGGATTTACTGGGAACGAGCGTCTCGATCCTTTAGCATTCGGCTCGAAACGGCCAGTGCCCGCCGAAGATTTCACCCATCACGAGGAGAGAAGGTATGCCGGTCCTGAAAGGCGTCATGAGCATCTTGCTGCTCACGCTGAGCACCCTTTTCTGGGGCGTGCCGCTGATACTGTTGACACTGTCGAAGGTCGTCGTGCCCGGGCGACGGGCCAAGCAGCGCCTGCTCGACGGGCTCTGCGCGGTGGCGCTGAACTGGATCGGTTTGAATCTATGGTGGATGAAGCGCCTGCTCAAGCCCAAGGTCACCCTCGACGTGCCCGACGGCATCACCCCACAGCAGTGGTGGCTGGTGATTTCCAATCACCGCAGCTGGACCGACATTTTCCTGCTGTTCATGGCACTGCATCGGCGCACGCCCATGCCGCGCTTCTTTCTCAAGCATCGGCTGATCTGGATTCCCATCGTGGGACTCGCGTTCTGGGCACTCGAATTTCCCTTCATGCGCCGTTTCAGCCGCGAACAGATTGCCAAAAATCCTAAGCTCGCTACTATTGATAGGGATTCGACCGAGCGCATGTGCCGCCAGGCGCGTCACGCGCCCATCTCGATCTACAACTTCGTCGAGGGCACCCGGTTCAGCGTAGCCAAGCGCGACGCGCAGCAAAGCCCGTTCAAGCACCTCTTGAGGCCCAAGGCCGGTGGTGTCGCCCAGGTACTGGGCCTGCTCGGCGACCAGCTGGACGGCATCCTGGACGCCACCCTCTGCTACAGCCGTCCGTCGCCGAGCTTCTGGGCCTTTCTGTGCGGGCAGGAGGCACCGGTCACGCTCATCGTCCGTTTGATCGAGATCCCCGAGTGGATGCATACCGCCGACTACCATCAACAACCGCAGCACAAGGAACGCTTCCACGCATGGATCAATTCACTCTGGCAGGAAAAAGACGCTCTGCTGGAAAACCTGGCCGATCACGACTAGCCGCCTGGCTTTGCCTTTGTCTACTGGCGACGGTGCTTGCCGGCTGCGCCGGCTCCTCGCCCTCCTCGACCCAGCGCGCCCCGGCGAGCGCAAGCGTCGGCACCGTCAACGGGCAGTGGGTCGAGGTCAAGCGCGGCGACACCCTGGGCAAGCTCGCCGCCAGCGCGAACGTTCCCGTCGAGCGTCTCGAGCGCTTCAACCCGGGTATCAACGCCCAGCGCCTGGCGGTGGGCCAGCGCCTGCTGATTCCCACCCAGCAAGAGCGCGCACCCTCCGGCGGACCCTACCGCTACCAGATTCGCGCCGGCGACACCTTCTCCGGCATCGCGCGCCATTTCGGCACCACGTCCGGACGTATCCAGAGCGCCAATCCAAGCACCTCGCCTACCGCGCTGCGCGTGGGGCAGGTGATCAGCGTTCCGTTGAGCGGCAGCGCCTCATCCTCTTCCGGCACCCGCTCCAGCGCTTCCGCTTCTGCTCCCGCCAAGCCCGCTCCGGCCCCCACGCCGAGCGCCAGCGTACCCGCCTCGGCGCGCAACTGGCCCTGGCCGCTCGAGGACTATCGCATCGTTCGCCGCTTCGGCACCGACAGCCGCGGCACGCTGCAGCCGATGCTGCTGGCGACCCAGGCAGGTGCCCGAGCGCAGTCCGTCGCTCCGGGCGAGGTGCGCTTCGCCGACGGCATGCGCCAGCTCGGCCAGGTGGTCATCGTCCACCATGCCGACAACCTGCAAAGCGTGTATGCCTTCTGCGAGCGCATCCTGGTCAGCGTGGGCCAGAACGTCAAAGCCGGCGAGCCGCTGTGCGAGGTCGGCCAGAGCAGCGCCACCAACCGCCACGATCTGCTGTTCGACCTGCGCCAGGCCGGCAAGCCGATCGACCCGCGCCAGGTGCTGCGCTAGCCGCCAGGCGGTGAACGCACCAACGCAAAGGCCCCGGTCATCGCCGGGGCCTTTGTACAGGGGGAGTACGTCACTGGCTGACCAGTGGCCGCGATACTAGTGTCCGCGATAGTAGCCTGGCGTCACGAAGGGGGTCTTGGTCACCGTCATGGGCAGGCGCTTGCCGCGCACTTCGGCGTAGACCACGCTCTCCGGCGTCTCGAACTCGCGGCTGACGTAGCCCATCGCGATCGGCTTGCCCAGGCTCGGCCCGAACCCGCCGGAGGTCACCACGCCGATCTCCTCGCCC
>NZ_JAMZBD010000315.1:0-3776 GCF_024158685.1 Halomonas sp. 707D4
AGCTGCGAGATGGCGTGATGCGTCACGCCATCTCGCAGCGGGCGTGGGCCGGCAGCAGCTCGTCGCAAAGCGCCATCGTCGATGCTGCTCCTCCCGGTTCCGCCAGCGCCAGTCCGCCCAGGCAGAGTCGATGCTGATCGCCGTGACTGAAGGCCACTCTCTGCGGCATCGCCGGATAGAAGCGGTGCTCCAGTGCCTTCGAGACCGAAAAGACGCCATTGTAACGATGCCGGTGTCCCGGCATGCCCGCGCCCTCGAGTGCCTGATCCAGAACGCCGATGGGCTCGCCCAGAGTGCGGCAATCAAACCCCGCGTGATGCACGCGCGGGCCCATCACCGAGAGCCACGCGGCCAGCGGATGCTCCTCCTCGAGCGTGCAGTAGAGTGACCAGGAGGGCATCGGCCAGGGGCGACCCCGGCACAGCAGGTTGTGTCCTCTACAATCCTGGGGGTGGCACTGATCGACGAGGGCTTCGAGCGCTTCGCGCGGGGCGCGACACAGCGTACCGAGCTTAAGCTCGACCAGCACCAGCGTACTGCTGTCGTCGGCGCGCAGAAGGTGGATCATCAGTCCCTTGTCCGCCAGCGCGTACTGGGCCGAGGGGCTGTAGCCCATGCGATGGAGCTTGCGGGTAAGCTCGACGGCGCTGAACGGGCCGATGTCGAGCGTCACCAGGGTGAGATAGTCTGCCCGCGTGCCGTGCCAGAGGGCGAGCCCGCCAAGCTCGGGGTGAGTATGGATGTAGTCAAGCCAGAGCTGCTGCTCGAATTCTTCGCGCTGCATCGCCAGTGTCCTTGCCGCCTGGAGCGGTCTTGTTGGGAAAATACCCTGTCAGTATAGGCAGCAAGGCGACACCGGGGTTCAATGGCGGATTAAACGCAGAGGATCAGGCGAGCAGGCCGTGCTGGCGCACGTAGTGATCGAACTCGGTGAAGCCGCCGATGTGCGCCTGGTCGATGAACACCTGGGGCACGGTGTGTATCGGCTTGCCGGCGGTCTTGGCGATGTCCTCCTTGGTTACGCCTTCCGAGGGCATGTCCACGTAGCGATAACCTTCGATCTTGTGCGCGCTTTCGAGCTGTTCGGCCAGCATCTTGGCGCGTACGCAGAAGGGGCAGCTCAAACGACCGTAGATGACGACAAACATGATGACTCCTTGAAAGGCTGGCATGAAGGGTGCGTGATCACGCATTGTCGCTCAGACAACCAGCGTTGAACAATGATCCCAGACGACGGCCTGTCCAGGCGCAGGCGTTCTATACTGGGCATGTGCGATGAAGTCGTGAACCGCTTTTCTCTTCCAGGAGGTCGATGATGGCAACGAAGACGGATACCACCCCGAAGGTAGCGCTGGTCACCGGGGCCGGTAGCGGTATAGGCGCGAGCGTGGTCGAGCATTTCTGCAGCCGGGGTTTTCAGGTGCTGGCGGTGGATTTCAACGAGGCGGCGCAAGAGGTGGCGAGCGAGCGGGGCGCTGCATTCTTCAAGGCCGACCTGACCGATGGGCAGGCCTGCAAGACGGCCGTGGATGATGCGATCCGGCGCTTCGGCCGGGTCGATATCCTGGTCAACAACGCCGGTATCCAGCACGTCAGTGCCATCGAGTCCTTTCCCGAAGCCAAGTGGCGCGCGATCATGGATCTGATGCTGACCGCACCGTTTCTGCTCACCCAGGCGGCGTGGCCGTCGATGCGTGAAAACGGCTGGGGTCGGATCGTCAACATCGCCTCCATTCACGCTCAGGTGGCCTCGCCCGGCAAGGCGGCCTACGTGACCGCCAAGCACGGTCTGATCGGGCTGACCAAGACTGCCGCGCTCGAGGGCGGCGAGCAGGGTATCACCGCCAACGCGATCTGCCCGGCCTACGTGAAGACGCCATTGGTGGACAACCAGATTGCCGACCAGGCGAAGCTTCACGGCATGGACGAGCAGGAAGTGATCGAGAAGATCATGCTCAAGGATGCGGCGATCAAGCGGCTGATCGAACCCGCCGAAGTGGCCGAGCTCGTGGGCTATCTGGCTTCCGATGCGGCGGCCTCGGTGACCGGTTCGAGCTTCAACATGGATCTAGGCTGGACGGCGCACTGAGGCGCTAGCGGCGCACCGGGCGCTTTTGCAGCTTGCGCTGCAGGGTACGGCGATGCATGCCCAGCGCCCGGGCGGTCGCCGAGATATTGCCGTCGTGCTCCTGCAGCACCTTCTGGATGTGTTCCCAGGTAATGCGGTTGATCGACGGCGGGTTGTCCGCAAGCTCGATATCGGGGTCGCCACCGTCGTGTTCGAAGGCCGCGATCACGTCGTCGGCGTCCACCGGCTTGCACAGGTAGTGCACCGCGCCGAGCTTGATCGCCTCGACCGCCGTGGCGATGCTCGAGTAGCCGGTCAGCACCACCACTCGGCAGTGGGGCACGACCTTGAGCAGATCCGGCAACAGCTTGAGTCCCGAGCTCTGCTCTAGCTTGAGATCGAGGGTGGCCATGGTGGGGGCGAAGGTGGCAGCCAACTGCAGGGCCTGTTCGGCATCGTGGGCGACCTGCACATCGAAGCCGCGCCGGGTCAAGGCGCGGCTCAATACGTGGCAGAACACATCGTCGTCGTCGACGATCAATAGGCGCTGGTCTTGGGTCTGCATGCTGTTCTCGCTATAACGGATCGTTCGGTCGGGGGGATCACTGTCTTTCCGGCGCGGTGCTTCTGGGCAGCGTCACTTCGGTCAGCGTTCCACCCTCGGGATGATTGTAGAGGCTCACCCCGCCACCGAATCGATTGATCGTGGCATGGGTCAAGAATAGCCCGATTCCCATGCCCTTGCTCTTGGTGGACACGAAGGTGTCGCCGAGCTGGTCGGCGATCGACAGGGCAATGCCGGGACCGTGGTCGCGAATGTCGATGATCACGCTCTCCTCCTGCCAGTCCAGGCGAATGGCGACCTGCTCCGGGTGGGCATCGGCGGCGTTGTTGAGAAGATTGGTCAGGGCCTGGTCGAGGGTCGCGTCCACCAGCAGCCACGGTCGCCCGCGTCGGCTTGCGACCTCGAGCGAGTGGGTCACGTCCGGACGAATCACGAGCCACCGCTGGATGACGCTCGCCAGCCACTGCTCGCCATCCTGCACCTCGGGTTCGGCCATGCGGCGACGATCGGCGTTGGTGACCAGGTGCTGCAGGCGCGACTTGCAGACATCCACCTGCTGGCGCAGCAGCGCGATGTCGTCCTTGAGCGTCGAGTTGTCCGGTGCTTCGGCCTGCATCTCCTTGAGCAGCACGGCCATGGTCGACAGCGGCGTGCCGAGTTCGTGAGCGGTGCCTGCCGCCTGGGTCGCCACGGCCAGCACCTGCTCGTTGCGAAGCGCCGCCTCGCGGGTGCGTGACAGCGCCTTGTCGCGGCTACGCAGGGCGTGGGCCATCTTGTAGATGAAGAACGTCACCAGCCCCGCCGACAGGCCGAAGTTCAGCCACATGCCCAGCACGTGCAGGTTCAACAGGCTGTCGCTGTCGATATGACTCAACTGGGCAATGGGGTGGTAGTCGAACATCAGGAAACTGTAGCCGCCCATCGCGCAGGCGGCGATGATCCAGGCGTGGCGCCAGGGCAGGGTGGCGGCGGCGATGGTCACCGGCACCAGGTAGTAGGTGATGAACGGGTTGGTCGAGCCGCCGGTGAAATAGAACAGCAGCGTCAGGCCGGTGATGTCGGCCAACAGGTGCAGCAGGTATTCGAGGTGGCTGACCGCTCGAGGGCGCCCCAGCCGCCACCAGGTGAGGATGTTGAGCGCAC
>NZ_JAMZBD010000316.1:0-3775 GCF_024158685.1 Halomonas sp. 707D4
GATCGAGCCCGCGACGGCTCTTGCCCGTGGCCACCGCCAGTCGCTGACCGGGCCGCGCGCGCAGCCGGGCAAGCCGCGCCTCGACGCCGTCAAAGAACGGCATCGGCGTGGTGTTCTGGTGCACGAAGTGGTGGGAGTAACGCTGCCGGAGCGTTTCGGCCTGGGCCGGCGCGATCCCCGGGCAGAGCGTGGCGATCGCCTCGGGAAGACCGAGGCCGATGATGTCCTCGATGGCGCTCACCTCGAGCTCGCCCCACTCGGCCTCGCGGGCGGCGGCCTGCATGCAGGCGACGATCTTGGGCACCGAGTTCATCAGGGTACCGTCCCAGTCGAAGATGATCAGATCGAAACGCATGGGGCTCCTTATATCAGCGGCGAGCGCGGGCGAGCGCGCTTTCGAGCGCCTCGGGCAGCGGCGCCTTGACGGTGACCGGGCGGCCATTGCCGGGCTCCGGGAAGGTCAGCGCACGGGCGTGGAGGAAAAGACGCTCCACCTCCAGCTGCCGGGTCATCTGGGCGCTCTCGCGGGTGGCGTACTTGTCGTCGCCGAGCAGCGCATGACCGGCGTGGGCGGCGTGCACGCGAATCTGGTGGGTGCGCCCGGTCACCGGCTCCGCTTCGATGAGCGTGGCCTTCTCGAAGGTCTCGAGCACCTGGAAGTGGGTGCGCGACACCTTGCCGTTGGGGTCGACCCGCACCCGGCGCTCGCCGTTGCCGGCATCGAACCGGTCGAGCCGGGCGCTGACGTAGGTCTTGCGCGCCGGCCACCGCCCGCTGACCAGCGCCACGTAGCGCTTGTCCATGGCGTGCTTCTTGAGCGACTCGTTGAGCGTCACCAAGGCCTCGCGGGACTTGGCCAGCAGTAGGCAGCCCGAGGTGTCGCGATCGAGCCGGTGGACCAGCTCGAGAAAGTTCAGGTCGTCGCGCACCTGGCGCAGCGCCTCGATGAGGCCGATCTTCACGCCGCTGCCGCCGTGCACCGCAAGACCTGACGGCTTGTTGAGCACCAGCCAGTCGGGCCCCTCCATGATCACGCTGCCGACCAGCAGGTCGCGCAGGTTGTCGCTGACCTCCTTCTGCGCCTCCCTGGGCGCCAGGCGCAGCGGCGGAACGCGCACCAGGTCACCGGCGACGAGTCGGTAGTCCGCCTTGATGCGCTTCTTGTTCACGCGCACTTCGCCCTTGCGCACGATGCGGTAGATCAGAGCGCGCGGCGCCCCCTTGAGCCGGGTCATCAGGAAATTGTCGATCCGCTGACCCGCCTGTTCCGGGGCGATCTCCACCCACTGTACTTCACGCCCTTCGGCCATCGCCGCATGCTCCTGGTTCGATTGCTTCTTTTTCATGCCAATGTTTCACGCCAGGGCGCCATTCTAGCGCAGTGGCCAAGCCATTGCGTCAATTGCTGGCGGTTGTCTTTGCTGTTATATTCCAGTGAGCTCATCGGCATGGCGTGATCCGCTGTCGGGACGACCCGACGACCCCGTGATGATCACGCCGAAGGGGAACCCCGCACATCGTTGCCCGCCATGCCCAAGCGCCTGCACGACCGACACGCAGGCCCGAGCGAAGGTCCAATGGAATAGTGTACGCATTACCCATTACCGAACGGTTCTAGAAGAACACCCCTTTTGCCCCGACGGGCGAAAGGGCCCGTGACGTTGCCGAGTCGGCCGCCACGAAAAAGATGACACGACTTGTCTCGAGCCTGCTCCTGCGCGTCACGCAGGGTGCACGCTCGGGACACAAGATCAACGCGGTGCCGATACCGGCGCCGGCGAATCGAAGAATGCCAGGTGTAGGCGGTGTCAGCAGGGCCGGATGGACGTGACAGCCACCGAAACATGTCCTGCCTCCGCCACGTACTCAACGCCCACCGACCGCGCGGGCCCTCATGCCCCCGGTTCAACGCGTCAGCATAGCCATGCGCCGAGCACAAGCACGCAGCAAACGCGATTCGTCGACGCCCCGCCAGACGGCGAATCGGTGCACATGCTTTGCGAGACACCATGAAAAGAATGCTCATCAACGCGACCCAGCCCGAAGAGCTGCGGGTCGCACTCGTCGACGGACAGCGCCTCTACGATCTGGACATCGAATCCGGCGCCCGGGAACAGAAGAAAGCCAACATCTACCGCGGCAAGATCACCCGCGTCGAGCCCTCGCTCGAGGCCGCCTTCGTCGACTTCGGCGCCGAGCGCCACGGCTTTCTGCCGCTCAAGGAGATCTCGCGGGAGTACTTCGTAAAGGACGTCTCCGGACGCCCCAGCATCAAGGAAGTCCTGAAGGAAGGCCAGGAAGTCATCGTCCAGGTGGATAAAGAGGAGCGCGGCAACAAGGGCGCGGCGCTGACCACCTTCATCAGCCTGGCCGGTCGTTTCCTGGTCCTCATGCCCAACAATCCGCGTGCCGGCGGCATTTCGCGGCGCATCGAAGGCGACGATCGCAGCCAGCTCAAGGACGCGATGTCGCAGATGACCGTGCCGGACAAGATGGGCCTGATCGTGCGCACCGCCGGCATCGGGCGCAGCGCCGAGGAGCTTCAGTGGGATCTGGACTACCTCGCCCAGGTGTGGGAGTCGATCACCGCCGAGGCCACCAAGCGCCCTGCCCCCTTCCTGGTCTACCGTGAATCCAACGTCATCATCCGCGCCATGCGCGACTACCTGCGCCAGGACATCGGCGAGGTGCTGATCGACAATCCCGAGATTCACGCCGAGGCCCTGGGCTTCATCCGCCAGGTGATGCCGTCGTACCAGCAGAAGATCAAGCTCTACACCGATGAAGTGCCGCTGTTCTCGCGTTTCCAGATCGAATCCCAGATCGAGACCGCCTACCAGCGCGAAGTGAAGCTGCCCTCCGGCGGCTCGATCGTCATCGACCACACTGAAGCGCTGGTGTCGATCGACATCAACTCGGCGCGCGCCACCCGCGGCAGCGACATCGAGGAGACCGCGCTCCAGACCAACTCCGAAGCCGCCGACGAGATCGCCCGCCAGCTGCGCCTGCGTGATATCGGCGGCCTGGTGGTCATCGACTTCATCGACATGGGCCCGGCCCGCAACCAGCGCGAAGTGGAAAACCGCATGCGCGACGCGCTCAAGCTCGACCGCGCTCGCGTGCAGATTGGACGCATCTCGCGCTTCGGCCTGATGGAGATGTCGCGCCAGCGCCTGCGCCCGTCGCTCGGTGAAACCAGCGGCGTGGTCTGCCCGCGCTGCAACGGTCAGGGCACGATCCGCGATGTGCGCTCGCTGTCGCTGTCGATCATGCGCTTGATCGAGGAAGAGGCGATGAAGGAGCGCAGCGCCCAGATCCGCGCGATCCTGCCGGTGCCCGTCGCCACCTACCTGCTCAACGAGAAACGCAGCGTGCTGGCGGACATCGAGTCGCGCCAGGACGTGCGCGTGGTACTGCTGCCCAACCCGGACATGCACACCCCGCACTACGACGTGCAGCGCCTGCGCGCCGACCATCTCGACGAGGACGAGAGCCACACGCTCTCGAGCTTCGAGCTCTCCACCGAGACCGACATCGGCAAGGAACCGGACCCGAGCTTCGCACCACCCGTGCAGCGCGCCGAGGCGGCAGTGAAGACCGTCGCCCACAACGCCCCGGCCCCGGCTTCGCTGCAGACCGAGACACCCGCGTCTGCCAAGAGCGCGCCGGCGGAAATCCCGGAAACCGGCGTTCTGGGCCGCCTGATTCGCGGCTTCAGCAAGCTGCTGGGAAGCGACGAGGCGAGCGACACCAAGAGCCAGCCCGCCGCTCGCGC
>NZ_JAMZBD010000317.1:0-3760 GCF_024158685.1 Halomonas sp. 707D4
GAGCACGCCCACTTCGCGCGCCAACCCCTTCACGCTCAGGCAGTCACCGCGATTGGGCGTCAGGTCAACCTCGATGGTGGCGTCGTCCAGCAGCAGGTAGTCGCGTACGCTGGTACCGACCGGGGCGTCGACGGGCAGCACCAAGATGCCCTCGGAGGTCTCCTCCTCGAGGCCCAGCTCCGAGGCGGAGCAGATCATGCCGAAGGACTCGACGCCGCGAAGCTTCGCCTTCTTGATCTTGAAGTCGCCGGGCAGCACGCCGCCCACCTGGGCGAAGGGCACGCGCTGGCCGATGGCCACGTTGCGCGCGCCGCACACCACCTGCACTTCGCCCGTACCGTCGTTGACGCGGCAGACGTTGAGCTTGTCGGCATCCGGATGCGGCTCTTTGGCGATCACTTCGGCCACGACCACGCCCTGGAAAGCTGAGGCGACGGGCTCGACGGCGTCGACCTCGAGGCCCGCCATGGTGATCTGGTCGGCCAGCGCCTGGGTCTCGAGTGTCGGCGAGACCCACTCACGCAGCCACTGTTCTGAAAATTTCATGCTCGTTCCTGTGTCTGGCGGCGTGGTTAGGCGAACTGGCGCAGAAAGCGCAGATCGTTTTCGAAGAACAGGCGCAGGTCATTGACGCCGTAGCGCAGCATGGCCAGGCGCTCGGCCCCCATGCCGAAGGCGAAGCCGGTGAAGCGCTCGGTGTCGATACCGGAGTGCTTGAAGACTTCCGGGTGCACCATGCCGCACCCCATCACTTCGAGCCAGCCGCTGTGCGAGCAGACCCGGCACCCCTTGCCGCTGCACATCACGCACTGGATGTCGACTTCGGCGGAAGGCTCGGTGAAGGGAAAGTAGGAGGGGCGAAAACGCACGTCGAGATCGTCGCGCTCGAAGAACGCCTGCAGGAAATCTTCGATGGTGCCCTTGAGATCGGCAAAGCTGACCCCCTCATCGACCAGCAACCCCTCGACCTGATGGAACATCGGCGTGTGGGTCAAATCCGAGTCGCTGCGGTAGACCCGCCCCGGGCAGACGATGCGAATCGGCGGCTCGCTCTCCTTCATGGTGCGCACCTGCACCGGCGACGTATGGGTACGCAGAAGCCGCGTGGCGTCGAAGTAGAAGGTGTCCGCCATGCCGCGCGCCGGGTGATGGGCGGGAATGTTGAGCGCCTCGAAGTTGTGGTAGTCGTCCTCGATCTCCGGACCGACCGCGACATCGTAACCGATGCGCGTGAAGAGGTTCTCGATGCGCTCGAGAGTGCGCGTGACCGGGTGCAGGCCACCGCCGGCCTGGTGGCGACCGGGCAGCGTCACGTCGATCTTCTCCGCTGCCAGGCGCTGGTTCAGCACCTCGCTTTCAAGCGCGGCGCGCCGGGTGTCGATCTCGCCGGCCAATGTCTGCTTGGCCTGGTTGATGCGCTCGCCGGCTGCCGGACGCTCTTCGGCGGAAAGCTTGCCGAGCCCCTTGAGCAGCGCGGTGACCTCGCCCTTCTTGCCCAGATAGCGAACTCGCAACTCATCCAGCGCCGCGACGCTCTGCGCGGCCTGAATGGCCTCGCGCGCCTCGGATACCAGCGTAGGCAGGTGATCCATCCATTACACTCCGAATTAAGCGATTTTTTACAACTATTCATTACTGCAAGGCAGCGTTTTAAACGCCCTGGCCCGCAAGCGCCGTGGCACCCATATCGGGCGCGACGCGCGGGCCACGTCTTTTAAGACACGGCCCTGAGAGGTGCTCAACATGGCATCATCACAAAAAAACAGGGGAAGAGCGGCTGCTCTTCCCCTGCTCGGGTCACTTTACAATGACCTCACGGTTTTAAGCCAACGAAAGGCTTGAAACCTTATTGGGCAGCCTTGGCTTTTTCCACGATGGCAGCAAAAGCTGCTTTCTCGTGTACCGCCAGATCGGCCAATACTTTACGGTCGATTTCGATGCCGGCCTTCTTCAGACCACCAACGAAACGGCTGTAGGACATACCGTTGATGCGCGCACCGGCGTTGATACGCTGGATCCACAGGGCGCGGAACTGGCGCTTACGGTTACGACGGTCACGGTAGGCGTACTGACCGGCCTTGATGACGGCCTGCTTGGCCACGCGGAAAACGCGCGAACGGGCACCGTAGTAACCCTTGGCCTGCTTCAGTACTTTCTTGTGACGACGACGGGCGACTACGCCACGCTTGACTCGAGTCATGACTTACTCCTGACGATATAGATTTCGAAAACGACTTACAGGTTCGGCAGCATGCGCTGGATCAGCGCCTTGTCGGACGCGTGGATCTGCTTCATGCCGCGAAGCTGACGCTTACGCTTGGTCGATTTCTTGGTCAGGATGTGACTACGGAAAGACTGCTTGTGCTTGAAGCCGTTAGCCGTCTTCTTGAAGCGCTTGGCCGCGCCGCTGTTGCTCTTGATTTTCGGCATGAGAAAAACTCCGCTCGATGTTTTTTAGAAAACCCAGGGCCGGTCAGCGCCAAGCGCTGACCCGTTGAACTCGCCGCTGGATCACTTCTTTTTGGGGGCAAGAATCATGATCATCTGGCGGCCTTCCATTTTCGGGAAGGATTCCACCGAACCGATCTCTTCGAGGTCAGCGGCGATCCGTTCCATCAGCTTGCGGCCGATGTCCTGGTGCGCCATTTCGCGACCGCGAAAACGCAATGTGACCTTGCCCTTGTCACCACCTTCGAGAAAGCGGATCAGGTTCTTGAGTTTCACCTGATAATCGCCTTCGTCGGTGCCAGGACGGAATTTGACTTCCTTGACCTGGATTTGCTTTTGCTTTTTCTTTTGAGCCGCTTTCTGCTTCTTCGTCTCAAAAACGAACTTGCCGTAATCCATGATCTTGCAGACGATCGGATCGGCATTGGAAATTTGCACGAGGTCGAGACCGGCAGCTTCAGCACGCTCCAACGCTTCGGTGGTGGGCACCACACCCAACTGCTCACCTTCGGCGTCGATCAGACGTACTTCTTCTTCGGTAATACGCTCGTTCATTGGTGGGCGTTTGTCTGCTGGACGCCCGCGCGGATTGCTTCGCTTGATTGCTCTGTCTCCTTAGGCAATTGACGATGTCGCCAGGGCTGCTCTCTCGGCAGTGGCGCGTTCGATGAACTCATCGACGGTCATGGTGCCGAGGTTTTCGCCGCTGCGAGTTCGCACGGCCACTGAGTCAGCTTCGACTTCCTTATCTCCGACCACAAGAAGATAGGGAATTTTCTGTAACGTATGCTCACGGATTTTAAAGCCGATCTTCTCGTTCCTCAAGTCTGCCTTGACGCGAAGACCGCTTTTTTGCAGGCGATTCTCCAATTCGAGCGCATAATCGCGCTGAGAATCGGTGATATTCATGATCACGACCTGCTCGGGCGCCAGCCATAATGGCATGGCACCGGCATAGTGTTCAATCAGGATGCCGATGAAGCGCTCCATGGAGCCGACGATCGCACGGTGCAGCATGACCGGCGGCTTGCGCTCGCCCTCTTCGGTCACGTACTGGGCACCGAGCCGCTCGGGCATCATGAAATCGACCTGCATGGTGCCGACCTGCCATTCGCGGCCCAGGCAATCCTTCATGTGGTACTCGATCTTGGGTCCGTAGAACGCACCTTCGCCGGGAAGTTCCTGCCACTCCACATCACACGCTTTCAAGGCGCCGCGCAGTGCCTCTTCGGCGCGGTCCCACACGTCGTCGCTGCCGATGCGCTTTTCCGGACGCAGGGCGATCTTGATCGCGATGTCCTCGAAGCCGAAG